>NZ_JBBEXE010000008.1:0-143011 GCF_037645805.1 Leptobacterium meishanense | reverse complement strand
TCCTATGTCAGCTAAAGCTACCTGTACAGTATTACCATCAGAATCCGTTAAAATTAAATTGGTACCATCTTCAGTCAACGATACGTTTGTTGTGTTGGTGTCGGTATCTACTACTGCTGCTATGTCTGCCAAAGCGATCGTAACAGTACCGCCATCAGAATCCGTTAAAATTAAATTGGTACCATCTTCAGTCAACGATGCGTTTGTTGTGTTGGTATCGGTATCTACTACTGCTGCTATGTCTGCCAAGGCGATCGTAACAGTACCACCATCAGAGTCTGTTAAAATTAAATTGGTACCATCTTCAGTCAACGATACGTTTGTTGTGTTGGTATCTACTGCTGCTGCTATGTCTGCCAAGGCGATCGTAACAGTACCGCCATCAGAATCCGTTAAAATTAAATTGGTACCATCTTCAGTCAACGATGCGTTTGTTGTGTTGGTATCGGTATCTACTACTGCTGCTATGTCTGCCAAGGCGATCGTAACAGTACCACCATCAGAGTCTGTTAAAATTAAATTGGTACCATCTTCAGTCAACGATACGTTTGTTGTGTTGGTATCTACTGCTGCTGCTATGTCTGCCAAGGCGATCGTAACAGTACCGCCATCAGAATCCGTTAAAATTAAATTGGTACCATCTTCAGTCAACGAAAAGTTTGTTGTGTTGGTGTCGGTATCTACTGCTGCTGCTATGTCTGCCAAGGCGATCGTAACAGTACCGCCATCAGAGTCCGTTAAAATTAAATTGGTACCATCTTCAGTCAACGAAAAGTTTGTTGTGTTGGTGTCGGTATCTACTGCTGCTGCTATGTCTGCCAAGGCGATCGTAACAGTACCGCCATCAGAGTCCGTTAAAATTAAATTGGTACCATCTTCAGTCAACGAAAAGTTTGTTGTGTTGGTGTCGGTATCTACTGCTGCTGCTATGTCTGCCAAGGCGATCGTAACAGTACCGCCATCAGAGTCCGTTAAAATTAAATTGGTACCATCTTCAGTCAACGAAAAGTTTGTTGTGTTGGTGTCTACCCCAGCCAAGTCTCCTTGATTTGTAAATCGTTGCCATGAGGTGCCTCCCCAATAATAGTACCCCGGTGTTACATCGGCAACCGTTGCGGTATTGTAGATCAATAAACCGGCTGCAGGGCCTATTACAGGGTTTGGAAGATTGGTAGCTTGTAATGCCACTCTGGGGACCAGTACCCCTTTATCCGTAGCCGACACATCCAATTGTGCTGATGGGTCGGGTGTAGTAGTTCCTATACCGGTCTGTGCATATCCCAAACTGGACATCACTAATAAAACGATAAGTACGATAGCTTGTTTCATCATAGTAGTAAATATAATTTAAGCATTTATGAATGCTTTACAGATTAGTTTTTAAATTCCTGAATGCTTTGCATAGTGTGTTAGGTTAAAAAACATAAGAAGGCAAGTTCATGTTTGGGATGTCACAATATACAAAGCTAAGTTCAGGGGGTTCTTGCCCTCTTTATTTACAGAGTAGGCAAGAAGCAATGTCTTATTATTTTTAAATTTGACTTAAAGGTTAATTTTTTGGTTACATTTACAATGTTTTCTGATTTGAAAATGCTACTTCTCAAAACTTAACATATATCAAATTTAATAGCAAAGCATATAGGCTTATATACAAAAGAAGCGGAAAGGGTTGTTTGTCTTAATGGAGGGATGTTTAACATTGTTGTTTTGTGAAAAATGCCTCAATAAATGTGAGGTAGTCGCAATAAACTTTAAATCGGTTTATTCTCTAGTGCTATTAATCAACTTTTTCTGTTTATTAGCCATTCCCAACAGTAAGCAATCATCACTAAAAATGAATTTATTTGGTTAAATAACTATATCTAATTTGAATAGCTACATTTGTACTTTTAAAATCTATTTTACCTATGCAAAAAACATATTATGACCCAAAAGATTTAAAAAAATTTGGAAGTATTACGGAATGGCAAGAAGAACTTGGAGAAAAATTTTTTGACTACTATAGTACTGTGTTTAAAGACGGCGTTTTATCTGCCCGGGAAAAATCGCTCATTGCCCTCGCTGTTTCGCATGTAGTGCAATGCCCGTACTGTATTGATGCCTATACAAAGGATGGTTTGCAACGGGGTATCGAAAAAGAAGAAATGATGGAGGCTGTTCATGTAGGGGCTGCTATCAGAAGTGGGGCTTCGCTTGTTCATGGGGTTCAGATGATGAATAAATATGATAAGTTAAGCATGTAATATTCTGTTGAACGTTTCGTTGATTTGTTTATATAATTTAAGGTTTGATAATGGTTACAAAATCACTACACGCCCGAAATAATGAATTGGCTGATGCCGGGCATCAATTGGACTTTCTGTCGAATGGTATTTTTTCTGATGGCGAACTCCCTACGTTTAAAGAACAATTGGCTAACATTGGGCAGTTTCCATTGCGCCCTAAAAAGCTTGAGATTTTACAGCTTAATCTAGGGTATATGTGCAATCAAACATGTTCGCATTGCCATGTGGATGCAGGGCCGGACCGGAAAGAGATTATGAGCCGTACAACTATGGAGCATTGTTTAGACGTTATTAAAAACACGGATATAAAAACATTGGACCTGACCGGAGGTGCTCCTGAAATGAACCCCGATTTCAGATGGTTTGTTGAAGAGGCTGCTAAAGCCGGTATAGCAGATTTTATAGTGCGTTCTAATCTTACCATCATTCTGGCTAATAAAAAGTACCATCGCCTGCCTAACTTCTTTAAAAAATACCGTATTCATGTGATCTCTTCTTTACCTTTTTACAAAAAGGAGCGTACAGACAAACAACGAGGGAATGGGGTATTTGACAAATCCATAAGAGCATTGCAAATGCTCAACGCCGTTGGGTATGGAAAAGAAAATACCGGTTTGCAACTCGATTTGGTGTATAATCCGGCAGGGGCTTTTCTTCCCGGAGACCAAACAGCAATGGAACGCGATTTTAAAAAAGCACTCAAAGAAGATTTTAATATCGACTTTAACCAACTTTTTGCGCTTACCAATCTTCCTATTAGCCGGTTTTTAGAATATCTCATCGCCTCTGATAATTATGAAGAGTATATGCATACATTGGTAGCTGCATTCAACCCTGTTACGGTCGCTAATGTGATGTGTACTAATACGCTCTCTGTGGGCTGGGACGGTTTTTTGTATGATTGTGATTTTAATCAGATGCTGAACCTGAAAGTCGCCTCAAAAAATAACCATATCACTGATTTTAATGAGGCTCTAATCGAAGATAGGGACATCATAATATCACAACACTGTTATGGGTGTACTGCAGGTGCAGGGAGCAGTTGTCAGGGAAGTGTTTTGTAATTTGAAAATCGATGAAGAAGGCTTTAATTATTTTTGTTCGCAACCCGAAATTGGGAAACGTAAAAACGCGCTTGGCAAAAACCATTGGGGATGCATATGCGTTGCAAGTCTATAAAATTTTGATAACGCATACAGTGGCTGTTACCTCCGCTCTTGATGTTGCTAAGTTTGTGTATTATGCTGATCATGTTCAGAATGACGACCTATGGAGCCCCCATACATATTATAAAAAAGAACAGCAAGGCAATGATTTAGGGGAACGGATGAAAAATGCATTTCAAGAGTTGTTTGACAGCGGATTTGATCGTGTAGTGATCATTGGCAGTGATTCTTACGATATAACCCATCAACATATAGAAAGTGCTTTTGATGCCCTGAATGAAAGTGATGCAGTGATAGGTCCGGCAAAAGATGGGGGGTATTATTTGTTAGGGTTGAAAAAAATGGTTCCTGAAATATTTGAAAACAAAGAATGGAGCTCTTCCAGTGTCCTTGAAAAAACTTTATTGGACTTAAAAAATCATGCGGTTGTACTTTTAGAACCTTTAAATGATATTGATACTTATGAAGATCTTCTTAACTACAACATATTTGAACCTTATATAAAAACACTTTCATGACGCTTGAACAACTAAAAGAAACTACTGATTATTTAATTGACAAAGGCTTCCATCAACCTGAAATCGGGATTGTGTTGGGAACAGGTTTAGGGCAAATGACAGGGGAAATCCAAAACCCTATAGAAGCACATTATAATCATATCCCTTCCTTTCCGCTTGCTACTGTAGAGTTCCATGCCGGAAAGCTTATTTATGGCAGCATTGAAGGCAAAAAAGTAGTGATGATGCAAGGGCGTTTCCACCGTTATGAAGGTTATGACCTGAAAGATATTACCTATCCCATTCGTGTAATGCATGCATTGGGAATTAAAAAGGTACTTATATCCAACGCGGCAGGTGCTATCAATCTCCAATTCAAAAAAGGGGAGCTCATGCTCATTGAAGACCATATCAACCTCCAAGGAAGTTCTCCTTTAGCTTTTAAAAATGTGGCCGAATTTGGAGAGCGTTTCACTGATATGAGCGAACCTTATGACCCTACTATACGGAAAAAGCTACTGGAAATTGCAGCAAAAGAACAAATAACATTGCAAAGAGGTGTCTATGCCTCAGTTGTAGGGCCACAACTGGAAACAAAAGCAGAATACCGTTATTTAAAAATTATAGGGGCAGATGCCGTAGGCATGAGCACCGTACCCGAAGTAATTGTTGCAAATCACTTAAATTTGCCCTGTATTGCTGTTTCGGTATTGACAGATGAATGTGACCCTGATAATTTAAAACCTGTTAATGTCCAAGAAATTATATCCGTTGCCGGAAAGGCAGAGCCCAAAATGGTAACCCTTTTTAAGTCGCTAATTAAAGAATTAGATTAACCTATGAGTTATTTGGATACCACAAAAAAAGTCTATAAAAAAGCAGCCCTTACTCCAGATGTTGGGCTTTGTTGCACGACCAATCCTATATGGGAACTGCCTGGACTCACTATTCCAAAGATTATGCAGGAGATGAACTATGGTTGTGGGAATACCGTACATGCCCGTGATTTAGTCAAAAACCCTAAAATAGTGTATGTGGGGGTAGGTGGTGGTATGGAATTGTTGCAATTTGCCTATTTCTCGCGTCAAAAAGATGGTGTAATAGGTGTGGATATAGTAGATGAAATGCTAGAAGCTTCTCGTAAAAACCTTAAAATTGCCGAAAATCAAAATGATTGGTTCAAAAGTAACTTTGTCTCGCTGAAAAAAGGAGATGCACTCAACCTCCCGGTGGCAGATAACAGTATGGATGTGGCCGCACAAAATTGTTTGTTCAATATTTTTAAAGAAGAGGATCTAAAAAAAGCCATTGCCGAAATGTACCGTGTGCTAAAGCCTCATGGCAGACTGATAATGAGCGATCCCATATGTGAACAACCTATGAACGAAAGTCTGAGAAATGATGAGCGGTTGCGTGCGCTATGCCTTAGTGGGAGCCTTCCTCTTGCTGATTATGTAAAATTGCTTACAGATGCCGGTTTCGGAACTATCGAAATACGTGCCCGAAAACCCTACAGAGTACTGAACCCATCAAATTATGACACCGAAACGTTAATTTATATAGAAGCTATAGAGGTTGCTGCCATCAAAGATCCTATGCCTGAGGATGGCCCATGTGTATTCACCGGAAAAGCAGCTATCTATTTTGGGAAAGATGACTTTGTAGATGATGAGAAAGGGCATATTTTGCTTAAAAACCAACCGCTAGCTATCTGTGATAAAACAGCCAATGCACTAAAAAGCCTTCATAGAGATGATATTTTCATTAGTGAATCTACCTGGCATTACGATGGAGGCGGTTGTTGCTAGTGCATAACTCATAATCTTTTATTAAATTACCCTGCTATAACGTTAAGTTGTTATAGTAAAGACGACAGAACTATTTTAAAAGGTTTTATGGAGCATATTGTTATTATCGGAAATGGAGTCTCAGGAGTTACTGCCGCTAGGCATATACGAAAACTATCTGATAAGCAAATTACCATTATCTCCGACGAAACTGATTTTTTCTTTTCCCGTACTGCCTTAATGTATGTTTTTATGGGGCACATGAAATTTAAGCATACACAACCTTATGAAAATGCATTCTGGAAGAAAAACAACATTGCCCTTAAAAAAGGATTTGTTACAACCGTTGATACTGATAAGAAAGAACTTTTGCTTTCTGATGATGCTAAAATAGCATATGATAAACTCATCATTGCTACCGGCTCCAAACCCAACAAGTTTGGTTGGCCTGGTCAAGATTTGGACGGGGTAATGGGCCTATACCACAAGCAAGACCTAGATTATCTTGAAAAACACTCCAAAGGTTGTAACAACGCTGTTATTGTTGGTGGTGGTTTGATAGGAATTGAGCTTGCAGAGATGTTGTTATCAAGAAATATCTCTGTCACTTTTTTAGTGAGGGAGGCCAGTTTTTGGGACGGTGTATTGCCCAAAGAAGAATCGGCCATGATAAATAGGCATATTTTGGAACATCATATAGATTTGCGCCTGGAAACCCATTTAAAAGAAATCCTTCCCGATAATGACGGAAAAGTGAAAGCGGTAGTAACTGATAGGGGTGAAATTATAGAATGCCAAATTGTAGGTTTAACCGCCGGTGTATCCCCCAATATCAATTTTTTGGAAAATTCCGGAATTAAAATTGACAAGGGGGCTATTGTAAACCGCTACCTCGAAACCAATGTAAAGGATGTATATGCTATCGGTGATTGTGCGCAGCAAGAAGAAGCCATTGGTCACAGAAAACCTATTGAAGCTGTTTGGTACACCGGAAGAATGATGGGAGAAGCTGTTGCGCAAACCATCTGTGGCAATAAAACACCATACAATCCCGGACATTGGTTCAATTCGGCAAAATTCCTGGATATTGAATATCAAACCTATGGTTGGGTATTCCCAAAACCACTAGATTATGAACAGCAATTTTATTGGGAACATCCCAAAGGGAAAAAATGTATCCGAATAGCATACCATAAGAAAACCAATGAATTGCTAGGGGTTAATAGCTTGGGAATCCGATTACGGCATGAAGTTATTGATAAATGGTTGACTGAAAAGCGTTCTGTAAACTACGTAATAAAACATTTTGAGCAAGCCAATTTTGATCCTGAGTTTTTTTCAACCCATGAAAAAGAAATTCAACAGCGATTTAACAGCTCTCAAAAGGTTTAAAAACCTGTGAGGTCTAAAACAAAAAATAGTATAATGAACAACATAGACAAAAGCCTATCCATAACAGCCACTTCTAATGATAAAGCTGATTTCATTCAAAAAATAGCTTTACTGATTGGGCTGTCTGGAGTTTTTATCCTGACGCTTGCCCTTTTTAATGTTCATTTTCCGAACAAAGCCTTATGGTTCACCCTTTCCATAGGTTTTATCGTCATCGGTGCCATTGTTTATGCCAATCGCTTATACTTAAGTCATCCAGAAGGCATTAAAAATAATGGTGTTTGGTTTAAAAGTATTTCCAATGCCGGCCTTTGGGGATGGGTATTAGGTATTATTCTAACCGGTTTTTATGTGATCCTGTATTGGTTTCCCGAATATATGGGCCTCAACACTGATGGAAAAAACACAGGGATCATACAACTGTTTGATCCAATGAGTTATACCTTAAATGGACATGCGGCAAGCCAGTGGTTTGTATACGGAACGCTTTATACGGTGGCTATTCTCGTTTTGGGCTATAAGTTTATTTTAAAATACAGGCATAACAGGTATCAAGTTGTGCGGACGATATCCGTGATGTTTTTCCAATTAGGTTTTGCGTTCCTCATTCCGGAAATATTAGAAAAACTGAACCCCGACAAAGCCTACTTTGGTAAAGACCTGAAAAACATGTGGCCATTGGATTATGATTTCTTCTTCGACTGGCATCTAAAGAACCTGCTCAATGGGGAGCACCTAGGCATGTTCATGCTTATTTTTGGGTTGGCAATGATCTTTATTATTTCCCCTATACTCACTTATTTCTATGGAAAACGCTGGTATTGTTCCTGGGTATGTGGTTGTGGTGGACTGGCAGAAACTGCCGGTGATCCTTTCCGGCAACTTTCAAGTAAAAAAGTAAGTGCCTGGAAATTGGAACGATGGCTTATTCATTTGGTTTTAGTCTTTGCCTTTTTAATGACCATTGCTGTCATTTTTTCTTTTCTCAGCAGAAATCCTGATCTAAGCATCATTACCAAAGGCCAATTTATCTGGGGGGTTGTCGCTCTCCTCATTTTTGTTATTGGGGCCATTTTCATTTTCAAAAGAAAAGAAATGGACAAAGATGCTCTTTTTACAATGGGATCACTTGGGCTTATCATCATCGGGGCTATCCTCTTTAATTATCTTTCAGGAGAAAAAAATATATTGTTCGTAAGCAGTTACAAGCTCCGCGAATGGTATGGCTTCGGCATTGGTGCTGCTTTTTCAGGCGTTATCGGCGTTGGTTTTTATCCACTATTAGGAAGCCGTGTTTGGTGCAGGTTTGGCTGCCCCATGGCAGCTATCTTAGGATTGCAGCAACGCTTATTTTCACGTTTCAGGATTACCACCAACGGAGGGCAATGCATTTCTTGTGGAAACTGCTCTACGTATTGCGAAATGGGTATCGACGTCCGTGCTTATGCCCAAAAAGGTGAAAATATTGTCCGTTCCTCCTGTGTAGGCTGTGGAATTTGCTCTGCAGTTTGTCCGAGAGGTGTTCTTAAATTAGAAAATGGAAAACAAGAAGGGCGCATCAATGCAAATGAAATCCTTCTCGGAAACGATGTCAACCTGATGGGTTTAGTCAACAATAAAAGTAGCTAGTCAATCCATATGGCAACCATCAAGGTTATTATTCCGGCATACAACGAAGAAGCTTCCATTCCATTAGTTATTAAAGAAATCCCGAGTATTGTTGACGAGGTTATTGTTGTCAACAATAACTCCAGTGACCATACTGAAGAAGCTGCAAAAAAAGTAGGGGCTACGGTGCTTTTTGAACCCAAAAAAGGATATGGATATGCTTGTTTAAAAGGAATGGAATATATTGAATCACTCTCTAAAAAGCCTGATATTATTGTTTTTTTAGACGGCGATTATTCCGATTACCCTGAAGAGCTGACTAAAATTGTTGCTCCTATCCTTAATAAGGATATGGATTTTGTTATAGGGGCCAGAGTGAGAAGATTACGAGAAAAACATTCTATGACTCCTCAACAAATCTTCGGAAATTGGTTGGCAACCTTCTTAATGAAACTTTTTTTTAAGGCAAAATATACCGACTTGGGGCCCTTCAGAGCTATTAAATATGAAAAGCTGCTATCACTCAATATGACTGATAAAACCTATGGCTGGACAGTAGAAATGCAGCTAAAAGCCCTTCGAAAAAAACTGGTATACACCGAAGTCCCAGTACATTATAAAAAAAGAATTGGAGTCTCAAAAGTTTCAGGAACCATAAAAGGTGCTATCTTTGCAGCCATAAAAATACTTGGTTGGATAATTAAGTATAGTTTTAAATAACATGGGCCTTATTGTTTCTTACATTATTATTGCAATTTATTCCACGGCATTGCTGCTTATCTTTTTCTACAGCTTGGCACAACTCAATTTACTGTTCAATTACCTAAGCTATAAAAAGAAAGATAAAGAAGCTCCTAAATTCAATTTGATGGACCCTAAGGAAATTCCTTATGTAACCATTCAATTGCCTATTTATAATGAATTGTATGTGGTAGAGCGGTTATTAGAGAACATCTCAAAAATTGAGTACCCAACAAATAAACTGGAAATACAGGTTTTGGATGATTCTACAGATGAATCCGTTGCTGAAACTGCTAAACAAATTGAGGCACTTCATAAAGAAGGCTTGGACATTAAGCATATCCGAAGGGAAAACCGGGAAGGGTTCAAGGCTGGTGCTTTAAAAGAAGGCTTAAAAATTGCCAAAGGCGAATTCATTGCCATTTTTGATGCCGATTTTCTTCCTGATACCGACTGGTTAAAGAAAACCGTTGTTTACTTCAAAGACCCCGAAATTGGTGTGGTACAAACCCGATGGGGGCATTTAAACAGGGACTATTCCATATTGACTAAAATCCAGGCCTTTGCACTAGATGCCCATTTTACTTTAGAGCAAGTTGGGAGAAATTCTAAAGGGCATTTTATCAATTTTAACGGAACCGCAGGCATTTGGCGAAAAGAGTGCATCCTCGATGCCGGAAACTGGGAAGGCGATACCCTAACAGAAGATCTCGATCTAAGTTATCGTGCACAACTCAAAAATTGGAAATTCAAATACCTGGAAGATGTAGAAACACCTGCCGAGCTTCCGGTAGTTATAAGTGCTGCCCGTTCACAACAATTCCGTTGGAACAAAGGAGGAGCCGAGAACTTCCGGAAAACCGTAACAAAAGTCTTAGCTGCTAAAAACATACCTTTAAAAACAAGGCTACATGGCGTATTACATTTACTTAACAGTACCATGTTTTTATGTGTATTAACGGTTGCTTTGCTAAGTATTCCAATGCTTTATATTAAAAACTCATATGGGCACCTTGCCTGGATTTTTGATGTATCTAGCTTCTTTATTGTAAGCACCATCATACTCTTTATTTGCTACTGGTTTACTTATAAAAACATACAAGGGGGCGGATTTGATAATTTCATTGATTACATCCGCATGTTCTTCACGTTCTTCTCCGTAGCTATGGGCTTCTCATTACACAATTCCGTAGCCGTTCTCGAAGGCCATATGGGAAAACGAAGTGAGTTTGTACGGACTCCAAAATTCAACATCAAAACACTTGCAGACTCTTGGAAAGGAAACAAATACTTACGCAAGAACATTTCCAAGAATACCCTTATGGAAGCTGTGTTAATGCTCTATTTCCTTTTTGGGATGTACAGTGCAGTCCCCTTAAATGATTTTGGGTTGTTCCCTTTTCATTTTATGTTGTTTGTAGGCTTTGGGTTTGTTTTCTTTAAATCACTAACCTCAAAAGCTTGATTTTAAACTATTGGAAATATCACAAATTTCCAATCTTGTTTGCCATTGCCGCTATATTTCTTTACGGAAGTTTTGCTTACGACCTGTTGCGAACCGATTTCACCAAACTAATAACCCTTTACGGAGCCTTATTTTTCTTATTCTATAAACTCGTCCAATTTGAAAAAGGGAATTTTAAACTTTTACTTGTTCTAGCTATCCTATTCCGGTTGGTCTTTCTATTTACCATTCCAAACCTTTCCCAGGATTTTTACCGATTTATATGGGACGGGCGAATGATTCTAGAAGGATGGACCCCTTATCTATATACCCCTGAATCCTTAATAGCTTCCGGAACTGCTCCCATTGACCAAGCAAAAGAGCTCTACGAAGGAATGGGCTGGTTAAGTGCCGGGAACCACACAAACTATCCTCCATTGCACCAGTTGGGTTTTATCATCGCAGGTATTTTTGCAGGGAAAAGCATTGTAGGCTCCGTTGTGGTCATGCGGATTGTTATCATTGCTGCGGAATTAGGGACTTTGTATTTCGGAAAAAAACTATTGGAACGTCTGAACCTTCCCGTCCATTACATTTTTTTTTACACCCTCAACCCTTTTATCATCATAGAACTTACCGGAAACCTCCACTTTGAAGCCGTTATGATTTTCTTTCTCGTTTGGGGTCTGTATCTACTTCATATTGAAAAATGGCGGTATGCTGCCCTTGTAATGGCACTGTCTGTGTCTGTTAAGCTCATTCCTTTATTGTTCTTGCCATTGGTGTTCCAAAAACTGGGATGGAAAAAATCCATTATTTTCTATACGATCATCGGTATCGTGAACTTCCTTTTGTTCCTGCCTTTTCTTTCCCCACAATTCATTCAGAACTATACTGAAACCACCGCTTTGTGGTTTACCAATTTTGAGTTCAATGGTAGTTTTTATTACCTGATACGGGAACTAGGTTATCACATAAAAGGCTACAACATCATCCGTGTTTTTGGGAAGATTACTCCTTACATTCTCTTAGCTTTTGTACTGGCAATGGCTTTTTTACGCAAAAGCAAATCAACATCTCAGCTCATTACTGCTATGTTGTTCAGTCTTTTCTTTTACTATGCTATAGCCACTGTAGTCCATCCCTGGTATATTGCGACACTGGTTATTTTAAGCCTTTTTACCAAATACCGCTTCCCACTTGTTTGGAGTTTTGTCATTATACTTTCATACATCGCCTATGGAAATGCCGATTATAAAGAAAATTACCCCTTGCTTTTTATAGCATATGGGATGGTGTATGGCTATTTTTTATATGAAGTAATTAAATATCGACCAAATTCAGCTCAGCCATTTTAGCTGTTGAAACATAACCTTCGGCTACCACCAGGACCTGCAATTGGCAAAAGAAGTGATGGTGTCGGCCATACAGGAGCTAAAATCCTGCTTGGAAATGGAGGCCTTTACGTTGAAAGATATTCAGGTAAACCTCCATATTTTGGACGACGCTAAATACGATTACCTGTTTAGTGTAGATACATTGAACGAGTTGGTATTGAGCGGCATGCCTTTTAGGGATGCCTATAAAAAATGGGTGAAGACATTGCCAACGGTACCTTTACGCCAAAAAAAGACAGTAAACATACCCACGAAGGCAGTATAGGAAATCTGTGTTTGGAGGAAATTGTAGGGAAGATGGAAATTATTTTTAAAGAAAAAATTAAAAAGTAATATTTAAATGAAAGAATTTAATTCTAAAATTGAAAGGGATTTTCTGAAAATTCTTTCAAAAATAGATAAAAAAAGTGAGGTTAATTTAGCGACCTATTTATCTGAATGTATTTTAAAGAATGACAGGCTTATTGATATAGGTAATGAAAAAATATCATTGATTTTTAATACCAAAAAAGAGAATGTATTAACTTTTATGAAAGACTTGACTATTATTATTTCATTAATCGAAATCTTAAAAGATGAAAAAATAATTTTCACACATACTAATCCGAGAATTTTAAAATTAACAACAGAACCAACTCAAAAACAAAATAGAATAAATCCATTAACAAATGACAAGAACATCCAAAATAAAATTCAAAACTCTACGGATTATGGAAAATGGGAATTACCAACAACTTTATCTGGTTATATTTTTGAGTATATTAACGAATTTTGCTATGTAAGACCTGAACTAACAGAATATATTAACAATGATTTCAGCACACCTGAACAAATCCGATTTAAAAAAACATTACTTTGGACTAGAATAGCTACTTTAATTTCGTTCGTAGGTTTATTAATTGCTATTACAATTCCCTTTTTAGCTAAAACTGATGTTTACGACATACACGAAATGAACAAAACGGACATAAAAACCAAGGAAATTATTAAGGATACACTATTGAATAAACAATTAGATACTACGCTACCCACCCCCTCTACTAATACTCATGTCTCACGAGTGCCGGATACGATAAGAAAGAAAAACTAAATACTATAACAACCTTACCATAGCTGTTTCGTGTTTTAATCCAATGAGCAGAAAAATTGACAGTAAAAACAACTTGTTTCGGCTGAATTTGTTAAATTCGGAGCATTGTAGTAATGTATAATATACTCATGAAAAGGTTTTGGATGGGAAAATTTATAAAAACTCAACAAGTAGTAATTAGTCTAATTTTCATTTTAACATCAAAATTAGTACTAGGCCAGTTAATGGGATTTGAAAGAATAAATGATTCCGATGTAAGTCCATGGATTCCCAAATTTACCATTGAGTACCAATACGTTTATCATTTCGGAGACTCAGAAGCAGAATCTGATCTCATTTTGTTATTTAGTAATGATAAGATTTACGGACAGATAAAGTATGGTGCATGGAGTGATGATGGAAATTCATGGGTTTGGACTTATGAAAATTTGACTAATGTAAAGGTGGAAGGTAATAAATTTTATTCTGATCAAACAGATGGTGAATTTGTAATATACGATAGTGGAGTGGAAAAAATAAATGGGTTAAAAATATATGATCCTTGGATTGAAATAGGTGTAAACAGTGCTTATGAAGTTGGAGTAAAATCGTATTCGATTGAAAATTATTATAATGGTTTATTTACTAAAGCATCAAAAAGGCTATTAAGTAAAGAAGAGTTGAGAACTATGACAAAGTCAGAGTTAAAATTTATGCGAAATGAAATCTTTGCCCGATACGGGTATATATTTAATCCTGGTGGTGAAATGGACACATATTTTAATAGTCAAAATTGGTATTCAGGACAACATTACAATGTAGATAACTTTCTGACTGACCTAGAAAGAGAAAATATTGAACTAATCCAGTTGGTTGAGAAGGAATAAAATTAACTCAAAACTTTAAAAAAATGAGCACCGAAAAGCAACTACAAACCTACGAAGCACTTAATGAACAACTTTCTAAAGAAAATCCGGAAATCACTACCGTACCTATTGAAGAGCTATATGAAAGTGCATTCAAGGAAGGCCTTATATTAGCTGATGACGATGCGCTTAACCTAATCGTATCCACTACTGAGCGACCTGTTTTTTCAAGTGCCATGTGTGCTAATCTCAAAGCAGAGCACCAGCGGTGGCATAATCTAGAGATGATGTATTTCCACCAAGGGGATTACAAAGCAGCGAATGCATGTGCAGCAAAAAGAAGGCAATGCTATGCACTATATATGAAAAATTGTAAGCCTTAAGAATTGCTATTATAAATACTCAATAATATACAAATATAAAGGCATTCCTAGAGTTATATTAAAAGGGAAGGTAATCGCCAATGCCATAGGGATATACAATCCGGGATTTGCTTTTGGGGCAGCCATTTTCATTGCTGCCGGCACCGCAATATAAGATGCGCTTGCCGCAAGAATGGATAGTAATAACTGGTCGCCATGGCTGTCCGTTACAAAACGGCTGGCAAAGGCTACTAAAATCCCGTTTATCAATGGAACTATAATCGCAAACACAAATGGAAATACCCCGTTTTTACATAGCGCTGCCAACCTTCTTCCGCTTACAATACCCATATCTAGTAAAAATACTGCCAAGAACCCTTTAAAAATATCGGTAGTAAAAGGTGCTATTCCTTGTGCTTGTTTTTCATTGGCCATATAACCTATAACCAAGCTCCCTATAATCAGCAAAACACTCCCATTAGTTAGGGAGTGCTTCACCAATTTTAAAAATGGAACGGAGTTGTTTTTTTCTTTTTCATTGCTAAATACCGAAAGGAGAAAAACCCCAATAATAATTGATGGTGCTTCCATCACAGCCATTACGGCCACCATGTGCCCACCAAAATCAATTTGTTGCATTTCCAAAAAGGAAACTGCTGTAATAAATGTTACTGCACTTACTGATCCATAAGCCGCTGCAATAGCACCGGCATTATAAACCCCAACCCGCTTTTTGAGAATAAAAAACGTATAAACAGGAACAATAAGTGCCAGTAGCACCCCAAAAAGCAATACTAGGAGGATGTCTATTCCCAGTGTACTGTGTGCCAATTCCTGTCCTCCTTTAAACCCTATTGAGAACAATAGATAGAGCGATATAAACTTAGAAGAGTTTTCCGGAATGGCTAAATCGCTTTTTAGCTGTACTGCCAATATTCCTAGTATAAAGAACAACAAGGCAGGGTTTGTCAAATTGTCAATGAGCAAGTCAAAATTCATACAATACTAGATAAGATTGGCAACAACGCTTCTATAATTAGAAGGGTTATGCCAACTCAACATGTTTTACTTTAACAGTAACATCACAATCTATTGCTATCCTATGTGTTTCTGAATCTAGTTGGTTTAGTGCTGCAATCAATGTTTCTTTGTCTGTTTGTAATTGTTTCACCCTGTTTTCCAAATGTATGCTGTCATTTCCATAACGTTCATTTGCGCTTAAAATCTGTAAGTTTAAAAACTTAATTTTATCACTTATAAGTGAAAACAATACTTCTCTTGCATCATTTATGGAATAGGTGCTGTTAATTAATTTAAGCTTATGGTCTTTCATACTGTTTTTTTTAATTACACTGCAAACTTCCGAATAAATATTTATATATTTTTATTTATATTTTTTATATTTATTATAACTTATAACTTATGGATTACACATTAAACCAATTAAAAGTTTTCCTGAAAGTGGTAGAAAAACAGAGTGTCACCAAAGCTTCCGAGGAGCTACACCTTACCCAACCTGCCGTTTCTATTCAGTTGAAAAAATTTCAAGAAGAATTTGACATCCCTCTAACAGAGGTTATCGGAAGGCAATTGTATGTTACCGATTTTGGCAAAGAAATAGCAGCATCCGGACAGAAAATACTTGATGAGGTATGGGCAATGCACCATAAAGCTGCAGCCTATAAAGGCTTTTTAACAGGACAATTAAAAATTTCAGCTGTTTCCACAGGAAAATATGTAATGCCTTATTTTTTAGCAGATTTTTCTCAAAAACATCCCGGTATAGAATTAAGTATCGATGTTACGAACAAATCAAAAGTATTAACGCAGTTAGAGCAAAATAAAATTGATTTTGCGCTGGTATCGGTTCTTCCGGAGCATATTCAAGTAAAACGGGTTGAGCTGATGCAAAACAAACTATATATGATCCGGAAACGATTTAAAGAATCCGTAGAAGCAGTGTATAAAGCCGGGGAAGTGCCCCTAATATATCGGGAAAAAGGGTCTGCTACGCGGCAAGCAATGGAAAACTATGTTAAATCTTATAATATTTCTTCTAAAAAATCTATTGAACTTACATCTAATGAGGCTGTAAAACAAGCTGTGATGGCAGGTTTAGGGTATTCCGTGATGCCTTTGATCGGTATTAAGAATGAACTGTTAAACAACAGCTTGGAAATTGTCTCTATAAAAGGGCTTCCCATTACGACCTATTGGAATTTAATTTGGCTGAAAGAAAAGCAATTATCCCCTATAGCAGAAGCTTACTTGCAGTTTATCGGAACACATAAAAGTGCTGTTATTGAGGAGCATTTTAACTGGTACGAGAAATATTAAAATAGCTAATTAAAAAACCCTGTAAAATTACAGGGCCTTGATCAAAATATTTGTGCTTCTAAACTTTATTAAACTCCAAGTAATTGTTTTCTAGGATCAATAATACTGAGAACATCATCAATTCCGGGTTGGTTGAAGCCTTTAAAGCCGGCATTTCGCTCTAAATTTTCAAAGTGAGAGCCTATGGCTCCGAATTGACGGAAGTTATCGGCTGCTTCGGGTGACATATGGCCTGCTGCTTCCAATGTATCAATACGTTTAGGGTCTACCGGCCACCATTCTCCTATCGTTAATACTTGATAAAGATGTGGAAAATCTGAGAACGGTTGCATAATGTCAATCTTCAAATCTGCAAATTGCTCGTTCAACTTTTTTGCATCATACATGCATTCTAAGTGGTTCAAACCGGCTTCCAACATACTTTCTCCGTGCATGGCACACCAAAGGCCGGCACGTCTTAAAGGATATAAAGGTTTTATGTTTTTGTCATGGGCAAAATCAATATCAAGTTCTTCAGGTGACAAATCGATATCTGCAAAGATTACTGATCCTAATACAGGTTGTTCCAACACTTGAGAGCCCCATCCTGCACCAGCTCCAGCATAAAATAACTCACGGCATTCGAAGCCTAGTTTTTCAAGGACTATGATAGTCCTGTAAAAATATTCCCTAGAACTATCAAATGTATGATGGTCTTGGTTTGCCCAACCTATTCCTATTTCATCTTGTCGCTTCTTTTGGATACGTCCTGCTGTGTTTCGCGTCATCCAGTATTCACGCTCAGCTCTTAGAAATAAATCACACGCCCAGTGAGGTCCTATATCGGCCACTGCTTTGTCTACTAATTCATCTGCATGGTCAAACCCTTCAGGCACTGTATCAAACTGGCGTCTTCTCGACCTGAATACTTGTTGGTGTATCCTAGCCAGTCGAATTTTTTCATCTGACGTGTCTGCTACTTCAAAATCTGTAGTCCCATGGCGTTCTATTGCCCAAAAGTCAACTCCTTCTCCTTTAAAGACCAATGCTTTTCTTAACTGGCTGTCTTTTTTGCCTTCAATAACCGTTTCTATATTGTTGGCTTTAATGAAATCTTCTACAAATTCTACTTTAAAATAAACTTGCTCAGAGCCTTCTTTTAAGACAAAGGCAGGGAACAAACCGGATTCGTTTTTGAATATTTTACCATCTGATGATATCCATCCTTTTGCTTCCATATAAGGGATAAGGCTTGAATCATTAAATGTAACATGGTCCAGTATGTCACGCATCCGAACCGCAACTTTATCTAGCATGTAATCAGCATATTTCTTTCCTTCGGGGCACGCTTCATAGATTTTTTCCATTGCCTGAGACAAAAAGCTTTCTGCTTCTGTTTCTATTTTCCAATCTCCTGTACTGTTCATGAGTATTAATTTTATTCTATTATTTGTTTCGCTTTTGTTTTCTCTATTCTTCTTACAGCTATATATTCAGCTGCTTTAACCGTTGTTATTCCTTCTTCTTTTGATTTTTTATATATTTCTGCCAGCGTTCCTGAAATAGCTTTTTTGACATTTTCAAAGCTTTCTTCTTTGGGCACTCCTTCTGCTTCAATAATAGTTATCCCCATAGCCCCTCCAAGGCTCACTACATAATCAGGAGCATATAAAATACCTCTTTCACGAAGTCTTTCGGCATCTTCAGGAGTTGCAAGCTGATTATTGGCTGCTCCCACAACTGCTTTACATTTTAATAATGGGATGGTTTCCGAACTAAGTATCCCACCCTGCGCACAAGGTGCAAATATATCGCACGCTGTTTTATATATTTCGTTTGGGTTTACATATTGGTAGTCTTGTTCTACACTATACTTATGGATACGGTCTTCATTGGTTTCTGTAAAGAGAACCTTGGCCCCCGCTTTTCTGAGAAGCTCCATCAATAACCCCCCTACATTACCCGCTCCTTGCACTAAAACTGTTTTCCCCAAAGGGCTTGATGCTCCATACAACTCATCACAGGAAGCTTGAATTCCTGCAAAGACACCATGTGCTGTTGGGATTGAGGATGATCCGGCTCCTCCGGCTGCTTCTGTCCTAGAAAAGACATAGGGTCCTGCTGTTTGATATAAAACATCCATATCTCCTGAAGAGGTACCAATATCCGGACCGGCATAGTATCTTCCATTCAGTCCTTTTACGAGGCTTCCAAACCGTAATAGAAGCCCTTTTCGTTCTTCAGGGGTCAATATTCCCGGAGGGGTTAATATAACTGTTTTACCTCCTCCCCATTGCATATTAACGGTGGCAAATTTGTATGTCATTGCTTTAGAAAGCTTCAGGGCATCTTCTGTAGCTTCTTCCAGAGAGTCATAGTTCATCATACGGGTACCTCCGGCCGCCGGGCCTCTTTCGGTTGAGTGAACAGCTATAATGATCCATGCACCAGTCTCATTATCATAATGAGTGACGAGTGTTTCCCCTCCCCATTCTTTAAGTACGCTTTCTAATTCCATTAATTTATTTTATTTAATATCCTACCGGGATTTAAAATCCCTTTTGGATCAAACGCTTCTTTTATACGTTTCATTAATTCAATTTCTTCCTTTGTCCGGCTAACAGACAGCCATTTTTTTTTGTCAATTCCTATTCCATGCTCTGCAGATATAGATCCATTCAATTCTTTTAATGGCGAATACACTATTTCATTAATTTTTTGTTTGAGCCCTTCTTCATTGTTCTCTTTTCCGACAATAAAATGAATGTTCCCATCTGCCAAATGTCCAAAAGCATGTACATGCTTAATTTTTGATATTTCTTTTAATTTTTCTTTTACTTTTTCAACATATATGGCTATTCTATCAACCGGAATACTAATATCAAAATGTTGCTGGTACGGCGATAGGGTATTTATCATCCCTACATCTTCCCTAATATTCCAAAACCAATCCATATCAGCAGCTGAATAAGCTATTACCGCATCTTCTAGCATACCTTTTTGCATAGCGCCTTCCAATACTGATTCCATTTCTTTTCGTCCTTCTTCCTGATTGCTCCCCAAAGTTTCTATCAGCACATAAAATTCAGAACCTTGCTGTATAGGTGGCCTAAAAGAGGATGGTGGGGATGTTAATGCTTGGTATGTATCTCCCCACATAATTTCAAAACCACTTAATTGTCCCGAGAATTTCTTGTCTGCATATTTCAAAAATGCTACTACATCAGTATATTTTTTGAATGCAATAAAGGCATTATTGCGACTAACCGGCTCTTCTTCTAATTTTAATACTGCCCGAGTAACAATCCCTAAGGTACCTTCAGAACCAATAAATAATTGATTCAAATCGTAGCCGGTATTGTTTTTAATAATTTTTTTCAATGAACGTATGATGGTGCCGTCTGCCAAAACGGTTTCTAGTCCTAAAATCATATTTCTTGTCATGCCATACCTCAACACCCTCAATCCCCCGGCATTGGTTGCAATACATCCCCCTATTTGGGCTGATCCTTTTGCACCGAAGTTTAATGGGAAAAACAGCTGTTTTTTTGATACCTCCTCATGTATTTCTTCTAATATGGCTCCTGCTTGGACAGTCATCGTCCGGCTTAACTCATCCACTTCCTCTATCTTATTCATTCGCTCTAAGCTAATGACCAAATCTTCCTCATTAGACCTCGTTCCCCCTACCAGACCTGTCAGACCTCCATGTATAGTAACCCTTTGTCCATGTTCATTACATATTTTACAGAGAGCTGATACTTCTTCTGTCGATCTAGGCAGTACCACCATCTTTGCCTTTATAGGGGTACCCATGTTCCAAATATGGTCATGACGTCCTTCCAGATGTTGTCCCATTAACAACACTTCCTCACCTAACTCACTCATTATGCTACTGATAAGGCTATTATTTTGCATGGCAAAGCGAAGATAAAACATTTCATTAATAAAAATAAATGTTTAATTTTAATCAATTAATAATATATTTGTATTATGAATTTACAACAATTACGAAATGCTCTTGTACTGGCAAAGAAGTTACATTTTACCAAGGCTGCTCAGGAAGTAAACATTGTTCAGCCTGCGCTAAGCAGGCAAATACGGCAATTGGAAGAAGAGGTTGGTGTTAAATTATTTGTTCGTGATAAGCGTAATGTTGAGTTAACTGCTCCGGGCAGCTATTTTATAAAGGAAATTGAAAAAATACTTGCGCAAATAGAGCGTATTAATGAAAAGGCAAAAGAGATCGCCGAACAAGGTTCTGGAGAAATACGGATAGGTTTCACGCATTCGGTTATGCAAACTATATTACCAGAAGTTATCAAGAAAATACGAATGTCCAAACCCGGCGTAAAAACTATCTTAATGGAAATTAATAACAGGGGACAATTCCAAGCATTGCAAAGTAAAAAACTAGATATTGGCTTTGCCACAAACCCGCTTATTCCTCCTGAATTAAAAGGAGAGCGTCTCAGTCTGGATAATTTTGTAGTCCTAGTACCAATGGCCCACCCTATTAGCCAAGAGAACTATAGTGATTTTTCTGCCTTTGCCAACGAAGAGTTTATATTTCCGCCTATGGCTGACGGATCTAACTATCTTCGGATTATAGAATCTATTTGTCTGGATGCAGGTTTTGTGCCAAAAGTAACCCACATTACCAGTTCGGCAAGTACCAGTTTTAAGTTGGTAGAGGCTGGTATGGGAATTTGTATTGAACCAAAAACATCGCTTCATAAACAAGAGCTTCCTGTAAAGGTTATTGAACTAAAAAATATTCCTCAAAAAGCTGAGCTTACCATGATATGGAATGAAGATTTTGAAGTTGAATACCCGGAACTTTTGGCACAACTAAAAGACTCAAAAAGTTATAAAAGTTTATCTTCGCTAAAAATATAAATGCCTTATCCATGAAAAATGTACTGCTCGTTTTTATTCTATTAATATCATTTCAATATAAAATAGTTGCGCAAAAAGATTTCTCTAATTCTGATATTACTAAAGTAGTTTTATTGGGAACGGGCACTCCCAATCCCTCCCCATACCAATCGGGACCATCTACTGCTATTATCGTAAATGACGTTCCTTATATTGTTGATTTTGGCCCCGGGCTTATCCGGAAAGCGTCTGCCATGTCGCCTACTTATGGTGGCACTATAAAAGGGTTGGAAGTGAAAAACATTAAACGGGCTTTCTTAACCCATCTTCATTCTGATCATACTACCGGATATCCTGATCTTATTTTTACGCCTTGGGTACTGGAACGGGATGAACCTCTTGAAGTATATGGGCCTGAAGGAATTAATGAGATGACACATCATATTCTACAGGCTTACAAAGAGGACATTAAATACCGTTTGTATGGATTGGAACCTGCCAATGATCAAGGGTGGCGTGTAAACAGTCATGAGATTAAAAAGGAAGGTGTTGTTTATGAGGATGAAAATGTAAAAGTAGAGGCCTTCCCTGTTCCACATGGTTCCTGGCCCAATGCTTGGGGGTACAGGTTTACTACGCCAGACAAAGTGATTGTAATATCGGGTGACTCTGCTTACTCAGAAAAAATCATTGAATATGCAAAAGGGGCTGATATTTTATTGCATGAAGTGTATTATAAAAAAGGGTATGATAAAAAAGATGATTTTTGGAAAAAGTACCATGCCCGGAACCATACTTCGACCCTAGAGATTGGGGAAATTGCAAAACAGGCACAACCGGGATTGGTTATATTGTACCATATCTTATTTTGGGGGGCAACGGATAAAGACCTTCTTGATGAGGTTGCAACCAAATACAAAGGGAAAGTAGTGGTAGGAAAGGATTTAGATGCTTATTAATTGTATTTCACTATTTATATGAAAAAGTGCTATTTAATCATATTATTTTGTGTTTCTCTTTCATGCAATGGAGAAAAAAAACAGCTTTCTAATAATACTTCGACAATAAAACCTGTTACTATGACAGACAGTATAACCGACATGAAAACTATAGGGTTAATTGGAGGCACCTCCTGGCATTCTACCATCGATTATTATCGATATATCAATCAAATGGTCAATGATTCTTTTGGCAATAATACCAATCCTCCATTGGTTATGTACAATCTAAACCAACAAAAAGTATTTGAATTACAAAAAGCCAATGATTGGGACGGTATTGCAGCTATGCTCATAGGTGCAACTAAGCAGCTAGAAAACGCAGGAGCTGAAAGCGTACTTTTCTGTGCTAATACGCCACATAAAGTGTATGATATGGTCGTAAAAGGGTCAAACATTCCAATAATCCATATTGCAGATAAAACGGGAGTGGCCATAAAACAGAAACAACTTAAAAAAGTTGGTTTGATCGGGACTAAATATACTATGGAAGGTGACTTCATTAAAAAAAGGATTGCTGAAAACTACCAAGTTGATGTTATTGTCCCTAATGCCGCTGCTCAATCAAAACTGCATGAAATCATCCAAAAAGAACTCACAGTAGGAATTTTTAAAGACTCAACGAAACAATATGTCCTCAGTCAAATAAAAATGCTCCAAGATCAAGGTGCAGAAGGGATCATTTTAGGGTGCACAGAGTTTCCCTTAATTATAAAGGAAGAGGATTTAACTATCCCCTCGTTTAATACTACATTGTTACATGCAGAAGCTGCTGTAGATTTTATTTTGAGTAAAGAATAGTAAAGGTTATAACATTTTTAAATTAATCACCTCTTGTTTGGTAAGATGGCGCCACGTACCTCGTGGTAAATCTTTTTTGGTAAGGCCTGCAAACACCACTCGGTCTAACTTAATTACTTCATATCCTAAGTGTTCAAATATCCGACGGACAATACGGTTTCTACCACTATGAATTTTTATACCTACTTCTCTTTTTGGAGCACCTTCTATATAGCTGACATCATCTACCTCTACAAATCCATCTTCCAATGTTAGTCCCGTTGCTATTTTTTTTAGATCGGTATGTTTCAAACTGGTATTTAGTTCTACATGATATAATTTTTGGATGCCATGCTTTGGGTGTGTCAATTTCTTAGCCAATTCGCCATCATTGGTAAACAATAATAATCCGATAGTATTTCTATCTAAACGACCTACTGGCACTAATCTGGATTTAGATGCTTTTGATACGAGTTCCATGACCGTACGCCTTCCTTTCTCATCTTTTGTAGTAGTAATAAATCCTTTGGGTTTGTTGAGTAATACATATTCTTTTTTTTCGGGGGTAATGAGTTTTCCATCAAAACGGACTTCGTCAGCCAACTTTACCTTATAACCCAGTTCTGTGATTACTTTACCGTTAACTATTACATTCCCCGACACTATATAAATGTCCGCATCGCGGCGTGAACAGATCCCGGAATTCGCAATGTATTTATTCAAACGTAGCTCGTTCGGTTCTTTATAGGTTTTGGATGTAACATTTCGCTGTGTTTTTATGGGTGCATTTCCTCTTGCATAGCTCTTCTTCCGATATTGCCCTCCTTGTCTCCCAGAAGCTTTTCCACCTTTATTTTTATCTGTCCTACTCATAAAAAGAATTTGTTGCAAAGGTAGTAAAGTAAAAAGAGGGAGCGTAAAACTTTTATAGTATCCTATTTAAAACTAAGTCAATGTCAATCAATAGGATACTGAACACCCCTGCTACAATGATTAATTTTAAAATAGAATGTAACACAATGTAATGGAGTTTATACTTAGACTTCCATAAAAAGAATATGAAAACGATTAGTAAAACAGCACTTGCATAAAAATAAAGGTACATATAGCCAATTGAAAAATAGGCAATCAAGAGATAGGAAGGAACTAAGGTAAAAAGCGCCAGTACTGTTAAAAATATTTTGGACACATTTTCTCCATAAAGCACCGGTATGGTCTTATATCCTGTTATTAAATCCCCTTTTAAATTTTCCAAATCTTTTACAAGTTCCCGCATGGCGATGAGTACAAACAAAAAAGTAGCATGTACAAAAATGACTGTTTCAACATTTTTATAGTAGATAAATACCGCAAAGAAAGGTGTAATTGCCAATAATGCTGCTACGAGGTTCCCAACAAATGGGATTTTTTTAAGTCGGTGCGAGTACAGCCAGATACCAAATATATATGCAGAGAAAAAAACAACTGCGCGAAAGGATACATAACTGGCAAAAATGACCGACATAAGATTGAGGATAAAATAGCCGGATAATTTGGTGTTTTGACTTACCAACCTATCAAGCATTGTTTTTCTTGGCCGATTGATCAGGTCTTTTTCTGCATCATAAAAATTATTGATGATATATCCGGAAGCTATTGCTAGTGCAGACGCTGTTACAATAGCAAAAAGATTACTATCTAACACTACTTTCCGCAATGGCCAATCGGGAGCCAGGATATAAATGGAAGCTAAATATTGTGCAATGGTAATAACAAGTACATTGTACCCCCGAACCACTGAAAAAAGGCTCAAAAACTTGAGGACAATCAGTTTGTTTCTCCGGCTTATCATAGAGATGGGGGTTAGAAGTTATAAACCACCTCTAAATGATAGTTATTAAGTGATTTTCTGGTTCTTTCAATGTCTTGTGTAAAGCCTAAGATATACCCTCCACCGCCTGAACCACAAAGTTTTAGATAATAGTCATTTGTTTCAATCCCTTCCTTCCAAAGCTTGTGAAATTGCGCAGGGATCATTGGCTTAAAATTGTCTAAAACTACATGTGACAATTGCTTTAGGTTTCCAAAAAGTGACTTTATGTCTCCCTTAAGAAAGTCTTCCACACAGGCATCTGTATGTTTAACAAATTGGTCTTTTATCATTTTACGAAAGCCTTCCTGCTTCATGCTTTCCATAAAGATGCTCACCATTGGTGCAGTTTCACCTGTTATACCACTGTCTAATAAAAATACAGCTCCTTTCCCTTTTTTCTTTTGAGAAGGAATGCCGGTAGGCTCTATATTGTCCTTGGAATTGATAAGGATTGGGATGCTCAAATAGCTATTGAGAGGGTCTAAGCCCGAAGATTTTCCATGAAAAAAAGATTCCATCGCCCCAAATATCACTTTAAGTTTGAGCAACTTTTCTCTGGTTAAATTTTCAAGGACTGTAATTTTATCATTTGCATATTTATCATAAACAGCAGCTACCAAAGCCCCACTACTACCTACTCCATAGCCTTGCGGAATACTACTGTCAAAATACATCCCAGATGTTATGTCTTTTTTTAACGCATTTAAATCAAAGGTTACTAATTCGGATTGTTCTTTTTGAAGCACTTCTAGATAATCAGCAAATTTTTTGAGGTTTTCATTGGATCGCTTCATCTCCTGATCAGGTTCTGAAGCTAGCTTTAATCCTCCATTATAAAAGCTATAAGGTATTGATAGCCCTTTAGAATCTTTAATAATTCCGTATTCGCCAAAAAGGAGAATTTTAGCATAAAACAAAGGTCCTTTCATATTTTAATGTATAATCGGCTGTTATTTATTGTATTTGAAAGCAAGTTATATTTTTTTCGCCCCAAAACCAATACAATCACAAATATACTGTTCGTTTTCACAATACGCAACTAACTCATTCTTAATAAATTCCAAAACTTTTGCTTTCTCTTCCTCCGGATATAAAAGATGAACATTGGCTCCGGCATCTAATGTAAAACATACTTTAGAGCCTGTTGCTTTTCTAAACAACCATATCTTATTAATTATTTCTAGCGTGTTTGGCCTCATTAATATAAAATACGGGGTGCTTGTCATCATCATCGCATGCAAGGTCAATGCCTCACTTTCTATTACTTGAATAAATTTTTGGATATCTCCTTCTTTAAATATTTGTCGAAGGTTGTCCAGGTTTTTATGCGCTTGCAAAAAACGGCTCTCTGCAAATGGGTGCCCCTTCATTAAATTATGCCCGAGTGTACTACTTACTTGTTTTACGCCTTTATCAACCAATAAAATAGTGTCTTGGTATTTTCTAAACACTTCATGTACCTCATAAGGATATGGTATTCCATATATGTCTGAGCTTCCTTTTATCATTTCATGATTTCCCCAAACCACTACATTTCCTTCTATGCTACGGCATGCACTGCCCGATCCTAATCGTGCCAAGAAAGATGCTTTTCGTTTAAAAAAAGTCTCTGTTATTTCAGGGTTGAGCGTTTTTTCAATACTCATAAGGCACAGTGCTAAAGCACTCATACTACTGGCTGATGAGGCTATTCCGCTACTATGTGGAAAAGAATTAGTAGTTTTTATAGTAAAATGACAGGATCTTATAAAGGGCACATAGCTTTCAATACGTTCAAAAAATGCATCAATTTTTGGTCTGAATTCATCCTTAGGTTTCCCTTCAAAAAAAAGCTCAAAAGAATAGGACTCTGTTTTTTTTGGCAACTTATTAAAAGTAACTTCAGTAGCAGTCGTACAATTGCTTAATGTAAAACTAATGGAAGGGTTTGCAGGAATTTGATTGGCTTTTTTTCCCCAGTACTTAACTAATGCAATATTACTAGGGGCCTTCCATGCAACTGTCCCGTTATCAATTATTTTTGTATAGGGAGCAGGTATAAATGCTTCTTCAGTCATATATTATTTTGTTTGAACAAAGGTAGTATTTAGGTTCTAACATGTTATTGTTTACGTCAAATAAATTACTATTTTAGTGATGTACTAACCGCCGTTTATGACAAAAAAACGCATTATCCGAATTGCCATTTCAGTAGCTGTGTGCCTACTTATTGGTTTTTTATCGAGTTTTGCTACCCGAAGCTCTGTAAATGATTGGTACGTAACATTAAACAAGCCTGTTTTTACACCTCCTAATTGGCTTTTTGCCCCTGTTTGGACCGTTCTTTACATAATGATGGGAATTGCTGCAGGGATTGTATGGGCAAGAGGTTTTTACCATGTTTGGGTAAAAACAGCTTTGTATCATTTTGGCTTCCAGCTACTTTTTAATGGACTGTGGAGTATTGTTTTTTTTGGTTTTAAAGAACCCTTTTGGGCATTACTGATAATTTTAACCTTACTTATTTTAATCGTTCTTACTATAAAGTGGTTCAAAATAATTGATAAAACTGCTGCATATCTTATGGTTCCTTATCTACTCTGGGTGTGTTTTGCTGCAGTTCTTAACTATAAAATCTGGGAATTGAATTAAGTAGTTGCCGCTATGGCATTTGCAGCCATATAAGCCCCTGTCCAGGCATTTTGAAAATTAAATCCTCCTGTAATCGCATCAATATTCAATACTTCTCCTGCAAAATAGAGGTTTTTATGAAGTTTACTCTCAAACGTTTTAAAATTGACTTCTTTCAAATCGATCCCTCCGGCGGTCACAAATTCTTCTTTGAACGTACTTTTCCCTTTTACTTGATAAACTCCTTGTGTAAGTTGATTGCATAATTCATTTAGTTGTTTTTTAGTGATTTCTGCCCAACGGTCTTCTTCCTGAATACCACAAACCAACACCAATCGTTGCCATAAGCGTTTGGGAAAGTCGAAAGGACATATATTAACCACTAATTTTTTAGCTTCTATTTGTTTGTGTTTTTTTAATACACTCCCTACTGAGTCAAAAGTTTCTCCAGGCAACCAGTTTATTTGTATTTGAAATTGGTGCTCTAAAGCATGTAATTCTCTTGCGGCCCAAGCAGAAAGCTTTAAAACAACGGGACCACTCATGCCCCAATGTGTGATGAGCAAAGGGCCTTCAATTTTTAATTTCTTTTTAATCCCTGATACCACTTCAATGGCTGCCAAAACACTTAATCCTGCCAGTCCTTCAATCCTGCCATCCTTTATATTGAAAGTGAACAATGAAGGAACGGGTGGAATGATATGGTGTCCCAATTGTTTAAGGTTTTGCCATATTTTTGGATTGCTCCCTGAGGCAATCAACAATTTTTCCGCTTCAAAAATTCCTTGATTGGTTGATAATTTCCAATCATCTTGACTTTTTTTGATAATTTTTACGGAATGGTTTTTTAATATGTCTATTCCTAAACGCTGGGTTTCTGAAACAAAACAATCTATAATGGTTTGAGATGAATTGGTAACAGGGAACATACGCCCATCTGCTTCTGTTTTCAATTTTATCCCTCGCTTTTGGAAGAATGCAATTATACCTTTGGGAGAAAACGAATGAAAAGGGCCCCGCAATTCTTTTGCTCCTCTGGGATAATGTTTACTTAGTTCAAAAGGATCAAACTCAGCATGTGTTACATTACAACGGCCCCCTCCTGATATTTTTACTTTTGTAAGTACTTCTTTTCCTCGTTCCAGTATGGCTACTTTAAGGCTAGGATTTCTTTCTACTATATGTATCCCTGCAAAAAAACCAGCCGCTCCTCCTCCTACAATAATAACATCTTTCTTCACTCTTCAACAACTTTTTCTATTCTGTCAGGATAATTCGTGAATATACCATCTACACCCAGTCGTTTCATTTTTTCAATGTGTTTTGGTTTATTAACTGTCCATGTATAAACTTTAAATCCTTCTTTGTGAATTTCAGAAATATTTTCAGGGGTTAGGTCTTTGTAATTAGGGTTAATGGCTATTGCATTTAATTCTTTTGCAACAGGTATTGCTTTTATAGGGTTTCCTTCTGTCAATATGGCTATCAAAGCTTTTTCATCTAACTGTCTGTAAGACCTTAATTCGTCCCAATTAAAACTGGATATAATAAAGTCTTCCTCTTTCCACGATTTATTATTTACCGCCTTATCAATAATTTGTTTCACTTCTTTTGCCGTACCTGCTCCTTTTAATTCGATATTCAATTTGCAGCTCCCATCTATGAGCTTAATTACATCTTCTAGCAACGGGATCATATGACCGCCTTTAAGTGTTAACTTTTTTACTTGTGCAAGGGTTTTATTTTCTATTTTTCCAAAACCATTCGTAAGCCTTTCTACCCTTGAGTCATGAAAAACTATAATTTCTTCGGTTTCAATTTTAAATACATCAATTTCTATGGCATCAACATCGAAGTCTAATGCTTTTTGTACAGATGATAATGTGTTTTCAGTCTCATAACCCATAGCTCCCCGATGTCCTATAACAAGAAGGTTTTCATTTTTGATTAGTTCTTTTTTCATATCAACACAGGTTATGGTCATAAACAGTGACAAGGTAAGGAAGATTCTTAAGAGGATCATTTTCATGATTTCTTGGTTTAAATAATGCAGTAGCAATCTTAAATTTTAATAATGAGAATTTGATATTTTTAATGTTAAATTTTTGTAATATTCTCAAAAATAAATTGTTATATTCGTAATATAGTAACTAACTAAAAATCAATTCATATGTTTTCAAAAGCAAATTTAGTTGCCACCATCGTAGGGTTTATTATTCTTTTCTTCGGTGGTTGGATTTTTTATGACATGATCGCTGCCAGTTTTTTCGACAGCCACACTACTGAAGGGGCTAAAGCCATTATGCGGGCAGAACCCAATATGTTATTTATTGCATTGGGATGCCTAATACAAGCATTTGTTATGTCAACAGTTTATTCCAAATGGGCCAGAGGGATCCATAGCGCTAAAGAAGGGTTTGAATTTGGTGCATGGATAGGCCTTTTCTTAGGTTTTGGTGTGTGGATACTCATGTATGGTGTTATGGATGCTGATGACATGACAGCAAGAGCTGTAGATGGTGTATGGAGCATTATACATTATGGTATAATTGGCATGTCTATTGCTTTAGTATATAAAGGAATGGCAAAAAAAGAATAAGAAACGATTTAAAAAAGTATCAAAGTATCGAAGGGTATTTAAAATCTTTATAAATAGAATGTATTTATAAGATTCTTATACTTCTTCGATATTTTTTTGTGACCAAACTTATCTAAGCTTTGTTAGTACCCATCATTTTAATTTTATAATATTTTCATCATAATTATCGTCCAGTTTTAAATATACTTGACTACTCATTCAACCCTGTATAATATGAACCGTTTTAGCTTTCTTATCTTATCATCAGCTTTTATTATTCTTAGTTGTAACAAAAAAGCTCCTAAAAGTTTCATCAATGAAGATATTATTATAACAGAAAAAGACCTTATCCCTGAAGGAGTTGCTTTCGATACTATAACAGGGGTTTTATATATTGGAAGTACTCATAAAAGAAAAATAATAGCAATTACTCCCCAAGGGAAAATAAAAGATTTTTATTCTTATAAAAAGGATACAGATATATGGAGTCCTACAGGTATGGAAGTAGATGAAGCTAGAGGCATTCTGTGGGTAAACAATTCACATGCTAATGAAGTAATGCCATTATTAGATCCTCATAAAAAGGAAGATTGGATGACAAGTGTCATAGCTTTTGATACAAAGCAAAGAAAGCTTTTAAAATCTTATTCTTTGAACAAACCCAAAGTATTTTTTAATGATCTAACTGTCTTACCTAATGGTGATGTTTATATCACGGAAAGTATAACAAATAAAGTATATAGAATTAAACATGAAAAAGATAACCTAGAAGTTTTTCTCAAACCCGAAGGATTTTCTTTTTTAAATGGAATCACTTATGACCAATCAACAAATACATTATTTGTGTCTTCTACTCAAGGGATTATTAATATTGATCCGAATACTAAAGAATATAAACTTATAGATACCCCTAATTCTATTAATGCAAAAGGTATTGATGGCCTTACTTATTATGATAACATGCTAATAGGTCATCAAAGCATAAAAGTTTCAAAATTTTATTTAAATAAAAACCGAACAGCCATCACTGAGGTTGAATTGCTTGACTCAGGGGAAGAATTTGATTCTTCTACAACAGGAGAAATAGGATTAGGTAGCTATCATTTTATTGTTAATTCCCAAATAAGAAGTGGTGTAAATTATAAAGAAAGAAGTATTCAACCTATCGATAGTCTTGACAATATTATTATCCGCCGGTTGAAAATTAATTAAGCCTCCGGAGCCAGTTCTATTTCTAGCCCATCCAATTCTTCAGTAATAGGTATCTGACATCCCAGCCGGCTATTTTCTTTTACATAAAAGGCTTCTGAAAGCATGGCTTCTTCATCATCGCTCTTTTCAGGCAGTAAGATATCCGTAGATAAAATATAGCACTGGCAGGAAGCACACATCGCCATACCACCGCAAGTGCCTTCTACTGGTAACTCATAGGCTTTGCATAGCTCCATAAGGTTCATCGCCATATCGGTAGGGGCAGCTACTTCATGTACAGCACCTTCCCTGTCTTTTATCTTGATCTTAATGTCCATTCTAGGAATTAGTAGTTAATAATTAAGGGTTAGGGGTTAAAGACATCGGTGAAGGATTTTTTAATAATTGAAGTTTTATTTAAGTGACTTGATAAGTCCATAAATCATTTTGCTTATCTCATTAGATTTTTCAATCATTTGTTCTGATTTTTTTGCTGATATAAAAGTCAACTTTTCTGCTAAATACAACATTGACCTCACCTCGCTATTAGAACCCGCTGCAAAATACAAAAACCTTTTAAAATCAGGATTGGTGTTTCGTTCAAACCCTTCAGCAATATTATTGGATATAGAAACAGAAGCTCGCGTAATCTGATCTTTAAAACCATAATCCTTACATCCGGAAAAATGAGCATAAACAATAACAGCAAATTCTTGTGATTTTTGCCATAAAATCATCTCCTCAAATCTTTTTATAGCCATTACCAGTTTTCATTTTTTACTGAATTTACTAATCCCTTGCTTCCTAATTCCTATTCGATAGTCCGCACTACTGCTTTCTCAGCTTCTTTTCTACTTCCATCAAAACCATCTATACCACTTACTGTAGTATATTTCATGACGTATTTTTTATTGGGAAATATCCGCTGATAGGCACTCTGGCACATTAAGGTGGCTTCATGAAACCCACAAAGGATGAGCTTTAACTTTCCTGGATAAGTATTCACATCGCCAATGGCATAGATACCGGGAATATTGGTTTGGTAATCTAAGCTATTGTCTACTTTAATCGCATTTTTCTCTATCTCCAATCCCCAATTTGCAATGGGTCCTAATTTAGGGGAAAGTCCAAATAATGGGATAAAATGATCTGTTTCCTTTAAAATTTCTTCCCCTTCTTTTTGAATAACAACCGCCTCTAATTTTCCATCTCCTTGCAATTTTACAATCTCAGCAGGGGTTATTAGGTTAATTTTCCCATCTCTTTTAAGTGCTTGTACTTTTTCAACAGAATCGAGCGCTCCTCTAAATTCATTTCTGCGGTGTACCAAGGTTACTTCATCAGCAGTAGCTGCCAGATAAATGCTCCAATCCAACGCTGAATCGCCTCCACCAGCAATGACAACTTTCTTCCCTTTATACATTTCAGGGTTTCGGATAATGTATTCTACTCCTTTATCTTCATAATCAACAATGTTTTCAATAAGGGGTTTCCGCGGCTCAAAACTCCCCAACCCTCCTGCAATAGCCACAATAGGTGCCTGATGTTGTGTTCCTTTATTGGTAGTCACAATAAAAGAGCCATCTTCTTGTTTTTTAATCATTTCTGCACGTTCCCCAAGGGTAAATCCCGGCGAAAAAGGCTTGATTTGTTCCATTAAATTGTCTACCAAGTCCCCTGCCAAAACCTCAGGAAAGCCAGGAATATCATAGATAGGCTTTTTGGGATAAATCTCAGCACATTGCCCTCCAGGTTGTGGAAGTGCATCTATCAAGTGGCATTTCAGTTTTAATAATCCGGCTTCAAAAACGGCAAAAAGCCCTGTAGGGCCTGCTCCTATGATGAGTATGTCAGTTTTTATCATATTCATATGTCTATAAGCTAAAACTGCCTAAAATGTCGCAAAACTTTTAAATACATCATATTGATAGCATTCTCGACTGCACTCGAATTGACAGAAAAACATATTTTTTAGACAGCTTCATAACGCATTTCTTAATTATTCTACATTAATGACTTCTTCTATTTGTGGCGCATATTTTTTGATGGTCATTTCTACACCGCTTTTCAACGTCATTTGATTGACGCTGCACCCTACGCAAGCACCTTCTAAACGAACCTTTACCAATTTATCATTATCTATAGAAACTAATGAAATATTACCTCCATCACTTTCGAGAAATGGACGGATTTCATCCAGTGCTTTTTCTACATTTTTTTTAATTTCTTGTGTTGTCATCCTATTTCTTTTTAACTGCTGCACAACCTGCCATAGTTGCGATCTTTATAGCTTCTGTGGGAGGGAGATTTTCATTTCTTTTCACTACTTCCTGTACTACATTCCTCACTATAGTTTCAAATGCTTCTTCTAAAGGGGTGGCCATTTGCAAAGCCGCCGGGCGGCCAACATCACCTGCTTCCCTGATACTTTGTGCTAATGGCAACTCTCCTAAAAAGGGCACGTCTAGATCTTCTGAGAGGTTCTTAGCACCTTGCTTCCCGAAAATATAGTATTTATTTTCAGGGAGTTCTTCCGGTGTAAAATAGGCCATGTTTTCTATAATTCCCAAAACAGGGACATTGATGCTTTCTTGCTGAAACATTGCGACGCCTTTTCTTGCATCGGCCAATGCAATATTTTGAGGGGTACTTACTACAACCGCACCTGTTATGGGAAGGGACTGCATAATGCTCAGGTGGATATCCCCAGTTCCCGGAGGAAGGTCTATCAATAAGAAATCCAACGTTCCCCAAGCAGCATCAAAAATCATTTGGTTAAGCGCCTTTGAAGCCATTGGCCCCCGCCATATTACTGCTTGGTTGGGCTGAGTAAAAAACCCTATGGACAATATTTTAACGCCATAGTTTTCTACAGGCTTCATTTTAGATTTTCCTTCTATGGTAACTGCTAATGGTTTCTCATTGGCTACATCAAACATAATGGGTATGGACGGGCCATAGATATCTGCATCTAACAAGCCAACACTAAAGCCCATTTTAGCAAGCGTAACTGCCAGATTGGCTGTAACAGTAGATTTTCCTACTCCTCCTTTTCCGGAAGCTATTGCAATGATATTATTAATCCCCGGAATGGGTTTTCCTTTTATGGTAGGCTTTTCAGAAGTTTCTACCTTTATATTCGCTTTCACTTTTGCTTTTTCATAAACATGCTCATGAATTGCTTTTAGGATTTCTACTTCTGTCTTTTTTCGCGCCTGAAGGCTAGGGTTTGTTATGGTAACATCTACAACAACTTCATCTCCAAATGTCATTATATTAGTAACTGCCCCGCTTTCTATCATGTTTTTCCCTTCTCCGGGAGCAGATATGGTTTCCAACGCTTTTTGTACTTCTTTTTTGTCTAACTTCATTTTTGTTCTTTATAGTTGACAGCTTTATAGCTAACAGTTCACCGTTAAATACTTTATTTGCTATTTTTCTAGGTTACCGTTGCTAGTTTTATTTAATATCTAATTGCCCCTTGTATCCCCAATGTTGGCTCTCTTTTTAATTAAATTGATTCTAAATTACAAAGATAGATGATACATTCGATATTGTAAAGCTTCTTCATAGAATTCGGCAATGTCCAAACAGGCTTATCCATTAAGTGCAAAGAATTGAAAAAATGAAGGGAGTATACCTGATAATTCTCATATTTTCTTTGTTGATTATTTTTTTATCTTGCATTACGGAATGGTTAAAACTATATTTTATAAAATATGAGTGCTCAAACAGGTATATGGATTGATAAAAAACAAGCTTTTATTGTAATATTAAATGAAGGACAACATGATATAACTAACATAAAGTCCGATATTGACTTTCAAGTTCGTGAAGAGGGTGAGGGTAAATCCTATACCCGCTTCGGAGATCAATACGGAAATCATGAAAAGACCAATGAAAGTAAATTGAAGAAACAGCTAAACGATTACTATTCAAAAGTGGCAGATGCTGTAACACAATCGGAAGCATTATTTATTTTTGGGCCTGCCGAGGCAAAAAATGAGTTGAAAAAGTTGTTGGATACAAGAGTAGCATTTAATAACAAGAAAATTGATGTTGCTACTTCTGATAGTTTAACTGAAAATCAAATAGTGGCTGCAGTAAAAGAACATTTCAACGTTTAAAGTTCTTTTGAAGGATCCCAAAAATGTTTTTCAAAATCAATAATTTGATTGCTCTCCACTTTTATACCCTCATTTTCTAAAAGCTGTTGCATAAGATCGGTTCCTTGAAAGTGATGTTTTCCGGTAAGGATTCCTTTTCTGTTCACTACTCTATGGGCAGGAACACGCTCTATTCCTGTAGATGCGTTCATTGCCCAACCAACCATCCGGGCACTTCTTGCTGCCCCTAAGTATTTTGCAATAGCTCCATAAGAGGTTACCCTACCGTAAGGAATCAGCACTGCTATATCATACACGCGTTGGAAAAAGTTTTGATTATCCGGCCTCATCTCTATAAATAATTCTGATAAAGGTTATAACCACCAAAATTAGCATGAGTACACTCAAAATATAATCGGAGTATTTTGAAAAACGATTTGTTTTAGATTCCATCTTATTAAAGTAAACTACATACATATACAACATTGAAAAAGTACCCATTCCGGCTGCTAATATGAAAATAAGGATGTCCTGCCATTCAAATTTTATCCACCCTGAGACATTCCAAGCCGCATTCAATCCCGAATAATAAGGAATAATAAGAACATTTAGCGGAGCCAACAACAGCCCTTTAAAAAAACTGTTTTTTTTGCTTACATCCCGTACTGTTATCTTTTTTTTCCTATTTTTTCTTGCCATAAGGAAAAAATAAATGGCAAATCCGGCAAATATAATAATGGCTATTTTTAAAAGAATATCAAGAACAAAAGGGTTATTATATAAATATTTGGAGATAAGCACTGCTACATAGGCCTGTAAAACTACGGTTGTAGATATCCCTAAAGAAAATAAAATACCGTCTGATTTTCCTTTTTTAACAGCTATCTTAGCGGCATTCATGTTCAACAATCCCGGAGGTACTGTAGCCATCAATGCAGCTGAAAATGTAGCAAAGAATAAAATAACCAAGTGTACCATTATTCAAGTTTAAATTTTATATATGTAATGGGCTTTTTTTGCTCTAAGTACTGCATCTCATAAAATGTTTTTATAGCTGTTGCCTCTTCAGGGGCATGTGCATTGCTATATATATCATGGTGTGCATATATAATTTCATATCCCAATCCATGTAACAAGCCAAGTGTATAGCCATGCATAAATTCACTATCTGTTTTTAGATGAAGAACCCCTTCTTTTTTAAGAATGATTTTATATTTTTCCAGAAATACCGTATTTGTGAGCCGGTGTTTAGTACGTTTGTATTTTACTTGTGGGTCGGGAAATGTTATCCATATTTCTGACACTTCCCCTTTTCCAAAAACAAGATCTACTAATTCTATTTGTGTCCGGATAAAAATCACATTTTTTAAGGCTTCCTCCGTAGCTGTTTTAGCCCCTCTCCAGAATCGGGCACCTTTTATATCAATTCCTATAAAATTTTTTTCGGGATATTTTCTTGCAAGGTTTACGGTATACTCACCCTTCCCACAACCTAATTCAAGAACAATAGGATTGTCATTCTTGAAGACCAACTCATGCCAATTCCCTTTATAAATGTATTCGCCTGTTAATAGCGCCTCTCTTTTTGGCTGAATAACATTTTCAAAAGTTTCGTTTTCTTTAAAACGCTTTAATTTGTTTTTGCTCCCCAAGATAATATTTTAACACTTCGACAAAATTAAGGAAATCTTATAGATTACTCTTGGAATAGGGTTGGGGTATTATTTGGCTTTTTCAAGTGTAAAGGAAAACTCAGAGCCAACACCAAAAACGCTTTCTACATATATTTTTTCATTGTGTGCTTCAATAATATGCTTAACAATGGACAGTCCTAACCCTGAACCCCCCTCTTTCCGGCTACCACTCTTATCAACTCTGAAAAAGCGTTCAAATAACCGTGGGATATTATGTTTTTCAATACCTTCACCATTATCTGTTACCCTAACAATTACTTTATTTTTAATTAAGTTCTCGATACTTACTTCTGTGGTGCCGCCTTTTTTGCCATATTTTATAGAGTTTACAATCAGATTGGTTAGTACTTGCTGTATTTTTTCTTTATCTGCATGTACTAATATGGGTTTATTATAGTCCATATCAAACATCAATGTAATTTCTTTTTTGGAAGCTTTCATCTCTAACAACTCAAACACATTGCTAATGAGTTCTACAATGTTAAAATCTTCATACTCTAAACGCACATCTCCTATTTCAAGCTTGGTGATCATGTCCAGGTCTTTTATAATATATATTAACCGCTCTACTCCCTTAGCTGCCCGTTGCAAATATTTTTTCCTTACTGCTTTATCCTCCATAGCACCATCTAACAGCGTATGAATGTACCCTTGAACTGTAAAAAGTGGGGTTTTTAACTCATGAGATACATTCCCCATAAATTCTTTACGATATGCTTCCCGGACTTTTAATGTTTCGATCTCTAATTTTTTATCCTTTGCAAACTTTTCGATCTCTCTGGTAAGCGTTGTCATGTTTGTTGTAATAGGCTGGTTGTGAAATGTGCTGGACTCTAGTAAGGAAACATCATCGTAGATTTTTTTAACACGTCTGTAAATAAATTTTTCTACACTCTGTTGAAGAACAATAAAAGAAATACTAAAAATTAAAAAAGCAAGACCAACTATAAAAAGGATATTAATTTCAGACAAGAAATACATGAGCAGTGTTGCCAATAGTGCTGAAAACACTGTGATAAACAAAGATGTTCTTATCGCAAAACGATATGATTTTTTTAATTTTCTAGCCATTAAAGCACGTACTTATAACCTACTCCTTTTACTGTCTTGAAGTGGTTATCCCCAATCTTTTCCCGAAGTTTTCGAATATGGACATCTATAGTTCTCCCCCCAACAATTACCTCGTTGCCCCATACTTTGTCTAAAATCTCTTCTCTTTTAAAAACTTTACCTGGTCTAGAAGCTAATAATGAGAGGAGTTCAAATTCTTTGCGTGGTAAAATAATCTCTTTACTATTTTTTACAATTTTATACTCATCACGATTAATCACTAAATCTCCTATTTTGTTAATAGTGGACGCTTCTTGACTTTCCTCTTTTAATCGCCTTAACAATGCTTTTACCTTACTGACCAGCACCTTAGGTTTTATAGGTTTTGTAATATAATCATCTGCTCCTGCTTCAAACCCTGCTACTTGCGAATAATCTTCTCCCCGGGCAGTCAAAAAAGTAATGATGGCATTATTTAACTTAGGGATTTTTCTTATCTGCTCACAAGCTTCAATACCATCCATTTCAGGCATCATTACATCCATAATGATAAGATGTGGTTCTTCTTTTTTAGCTTTTGAAACAGCCTCAACACCATTTTTAGCTGTTGAGACCTGATATCCTTCTGTACTTAAATTATACCCAATAATCTCTAATATATCCGGTTCATCATCAACAAGTAGAATTTTAATATCCTTTTTTTTCATTGTGATTTTGGTTGTGATTTTCTCTCAAAAATAAAGATAATATTAAAAAAGAGAAGCGGTTAACATTCATTTAATATCATAACACAAAGGTAACATTTAGATTACGGACGTTTAACTTGTGTATAACTCCATCTTTACAATCAGCTTGTTTATTTGCCTCGTGAATTTATAAAAAACAAGATGAAGTACCTATTTATACTGTTAGCACTTTTGATTACTACTGCATCCCTAGCACAAGAGCAAGGAAGTATTGTTGGTAAAATAACTGATAAAGAGCTAAATGATGACCCGCTCCCATTTGCAAATATCCTCATAAAAGGAACTACAAAAGGGACTACTACTGATTTTGACGGGTTATACCAAATTGGAAATATAGCCCCGGGAACGTATATAGTAGTTATAAGTTTTATAGGTTATCAAACACTGGAAATTCCAAATGTAGAAGTTGTTGCCGGTAAAGTAACTGAAATAAATGCCGGGTTAAGCCAGGATGCACAAGCATTAGACGAAGTGGTTATCACTACTACTGTAAGGAAAGAATCGCAAATAGCCCTTTTGCTAGAGCAAAAAAATGCTGCTACCATTCAAACTAAAATAGGTTCAGAAGAGCTCTCTATAAGAGGTATTAGTGATGTGGCTACCGGGCTTTCAAAAGCAAGTGGTGTTGCTACACAAAGTAATAAACTGTATGTAAGAGGTTTAGGGGACCGTTACAACAATGCTTATTTGAACGGGTTTCCATTGCCTTCACTAAACCCCAAACAAAAATTGATAACCCTGGATATTTTCCCAACGAATATTGTGGAAAATTTAGGGATCTTCAAAACATATTCTCCACTTTTATATGGTGATTATGCCGGCGCAAGTGTTGATATCAATACCAAAGAGAACCCTGGAGCTGGTTTTCTACAAATCGGTTTAAGCACAGGTGCTAACTCCAATGCTACTTTTGGGGATTTCTTCTTATTGAATGGTGGAAAATATGACTTTTTCGGAATTGACGACGGTGCCCGCAGGATCCCATCCATTGTAAAAGCATTTCAACGAATCCCTGATCTATCTTACGATAGCCGATTAATACCCATATATCAATTCGATACTTCTTTCAACCCGGAAGAACGTTTCAACAACCTTCCAAATATTGGGTTAAGTATTTCAGGTGGAAAACGCTTCAATTTTAAAAATGAAGACCAATTAGATCTCCTTTTTAGCTTGGCTTTCAGTTCTGAACGAAACGCTACCGAAGATGGTTTTGAAACTGTCCGAAATGCAGATGGTGAAATCTTCAGGTCCTCGCTCGAAGGTTTCTATGAGCGTTATACATACAAAACCAATGCAACCGCTTTAGGAAGTCTTACGTACCGTTTTGACCCTAATAATACACTTTCCTTTACCACCCTTTGGGTAAACGACACCCAAGACGAGCTTAGGGAAATTGCCGGAGAGCCCGGAGAGTTAGACGAGCTTATTTTATCAATACGAAGAGGTACCTATCAGCAAAATAGCTTGATTACGAACCAGTTAAAAGGACAACATAAGTTCAATGATCGAAAATATGTATTGAATTGGGGCACCGCATACAATTATACATTAGGCAATATTCCAGACAGGCGTCAATTATTTTTTACTGAATTAGCTAATGGAGACGTCGTGTTTGGAAATATTGGAAACCCTGACGCCGGTAACAACCAACGCTTTTGGCAAGAATTAACAGAGCATGATATTTCTACAAACGTAAGTTTAGATATCAACTTTGATAAAGATGAAGACGGCTTATATAAAAGCAAGTTGACTATAGGTAGCAATGTGCGCGACAAACGAAGAAATTTTGAAGCCAATCAGCTAAATATCATTTTTGACCAACTGGAGAATGTACCTGTTGACATTAACAATCCTGATGCACTTTTAAATCAAGAAAATTTTGAAAACGAAACCTATCATGTATTAGAGTTCCAACGACCACAAAATACATACAAGGCTGACTTTGACAACTATGCCGGGTTTGCAGACCTTCAGTGGGCTACAAGTGATAAGTTTACACTATTAGCCGGTATACGTGTAGAAGAATTTACCCAAAACATCTTTTTCCGTCCTGAAGGAAGTATTTCCTTGGACTTCTTAAAAGGAACCATCGATGAAACATTTGTCTTGCCTTCATTAGGTTTTAAATATGCACTTAGCGAAACCTCTAACCTTCGTTTTGCAGCCAGTAAAACAGTTACACTGCCATTATTCACAGAAACAGCACCCTTTTTAGATGAAGATGTCTTTGAGGTAACTATTGGTAACCCCGGTCTGGTCAATTCTGACAATTACAATGTAGACATTAAATACGAAATATTCCCAGAAGCAGGAGAACTCATTGCCTTTACAGCTTTTGCCAAATACCTAGACAAGCCTATTGAAAAAGTGCGTACGTCTTCTGCAAATAACAATAACTCTTTTATCAACTCAGAAGATGCCACCATCTTCGGGATCGAATTTGAATACCGCCAAAAACTCAGTAAATGGTTTGGAGGGGGAGAAGATACCGGGTGGGACAATTGGACGTTTGGTGTAAATGCTACCGGTATGATTACTGAAGTATCCATAGACTCTAATACTACTATTGATTTTGATTTAGGAGGTTCCAGCGAACCAGTATCTATTGTGCCTACCAATACCAAAAGAAAGTTACAAGGAGCATCGCCCTATATCGTAAATGCTGACATCAATTATGCTAAAGAATTTGGCAATCATAAAATATCCTCTACGCTTGACTTTAATTTCTTTGGTGACCGGATCTATGCTGCAGGAGGAAACACCATCGGAGATGTTTTCGAAAAAGGGTTCGGCACCTTGAATTTTAATTTCCAAGATAGTATTGGCGACCATTGGGAGGTTTCTATAAAAGGGAAAAATTTATTAAACCCTACTATTGAACGCTATCAAGATCAAGAAGATCTAAATCGCGAATTTACCGTAAGCTCTTTTAAACTGGGAATGGATTTTAGTCTAGGCCTTACATATAAATTTTAAATACAAATAAAAAACAATTACAATTAAATTAATTAAAAATGATGAAAACTAATAAACTATTTTTAGGAGTACTGATAGCTATAACATTGGTATTCCAAGCATGTACACAAAATGACGATAGTATTGGAGATATTATTATTGAAGGCGATACTATCAACAATAATGCTCCCGATACTGGTGGTAATAATGGAAATGACCGCGTTGAGCTTATCGGTGACATTACTACTGACATGACATTAGATGCTGATATCACTTATGAATTAAGAGGAGGTGTCTTCATTAACGATGGGGTAACTTTAACCATCCCTGCTGGAACACGCATTGAGGCCGGAAGTGAAAATGGGGTGTTTTCTTTCTTAGCGATCCGTCAAGGAGGCACTATTGATGCACAAGGAACTGCTAATAACCCAATCGTATTTACTTCCAATCAGTCTACACCAAACCCTGGCGACTGGGGAGGCTTGGTAATTGCCGGTAGAGCACCTATAAACAGAGGAACTACAGCAACTGCAGAAGTAGCAGGGCTTACTTACGGAGGAAGTGATGCCAATGACAACTCAGGAACTTTACGTTATGTGCGTTTAGAATATACCGGTGGTAAAATTAATGCAGAATCTGAATTCAACGGCCTTTCGCTATACGGTGTAGGAGATGCTACTACTATTGAATTTGTACAAGTATTCCAGGGGTTAGATGACGGATTCGAATTCTTTGGAGGTACTGTAAATGCAAAATATCTAGTATCTACAGGTGCACAAGATGATTCTTTTGACTGGACTGACGGATGGGTTGGTAATGGTCAATTTTGGATCGCACAGCAATCTTCCGTAGATGGTGATAAAGGTATTGAAGCAGACAACTTGTCTTCTGATCCGGATGCCGCTCCTTTCTCAAACCCAACGATTTCAAACGTAACGTTAATAGGTGCTGATGATGGTGATGGTGAAAACAAAGGGATTGAATTCCGTGCAGGAACTAAAGTAACAGCATACAATGTAATCATCCAAGGGTTCCCCGGAAAAGGAATTGAAGTGGATGATGACCAAACACTTATTAACCATAACAATGGTGAAGTTTCTGTGTCTTTCTCTATCATCAATAATGTAAGCTCTTTTGATTTAGATCATGGAGGTACTGCTACTATCGATTTAAATGATTTTGCTACCTTCTATAACTATACATTAGATGGCTCAGGAGTGCCATTTAATACTGCAGGTACAGACATCCCTGCTGGTTTCTCAGTAAGCGGGTTTAGAGGAACCTATCAGTATACAAATGCTACGGATGGTGTAAATAATTTTGATCCTGCTACCTTAGGAGGCTTCTTTACTTCTGCTCCATATGCAGGTGCACTAACGGATACAGATACTTGGACAGACGGCTGGGTAAGATTATAATTAAGTACTGTTAAAATATATAAATAAAAAGTACCGCTCTACTGGCGGTACTTTTTTCATATATTTAACATTCAATCAGTTAAAAGTCAAAATTTTAATAAAGTTTTAGAAACGTACATACTCAAAATTTATTATATTTGTTTATAACTTAACACCAATAAATAGATTTTGAACCATGAAAAAACATTACGTGCTGACTTTTATTGCCCTATTAGTCATGCAACTGTCCCCGGGACAGCCCGATCTTTATGAAAACCCGACCAACTCTGCTTCATTAACTTCTGAAGTAATTCAACAGCCTAATATTGAAGGTTTTAAAATGTACCCAAACCCTGTTACCAGTGGGTATTTAACAATTATAACTAAAAAGAATTTTGCAAAAGACATTTCAATTTATGATGTGTTAGGAAAACAAGTCCTAAAAACACAATTAACTAATAACAATACATTAAATTTAGCTGAATTAAGTTCCGGAGTATATCTTCTAAAAGTAACCGAAGAAAATACCACGATCACTCGGAAACTTGTAATACGATAAAGAAACCCTAAAAATTATAAAAGCCCTTCTTTTTAGTAGAGAAGGGCTTTTTTATTTTATCTACATTTGTCTTATAATTTCTTTCAATGGATAGTGCTTCTATTTTTAATATCGCTTCTAATGCTGAATTTGAAAATACAGCTCTTCAAATTTTTGATTACCAGTATAATAACAACAAGACATATAAAACCTTTTGTGATCATTTAAAAATAATCCCTTCCAAAATTTGTAAAAGTATCGAAATCCCTTGTTTGCCTATTCAGTTTTTCAAAACACATCAAATTATCTCAGGAAGTCAAAAAGCACAAAAAGTATTTACAAGCAGTAGCACCACCGGAGTTGAGCCTAGTAAACATTATGTCTACGATCTCAATATTTATAAAAAAAGCTTCTTAAAAAGTTTTAAATATTTTTATGGTGACCCAAGCGAATACATTATCCTGGCATTGCTCCCTTCTTATCTGGAAAGAGAAGGCTCATCACTCATTTACATGGTTACTGAGCTTATAAAAAAAACAAATAATCCCGAAAGCGGTTTCTACCTTCACAATACAAAAGAACTCTATGAAAAACTCCAATGGCTAGACACAACATGCAAAAAAGTAATGCTCATCGGCGTTTCTTTTGCATTGCTAGACTTTGTGGAAGCATTCCCTCCTCTTTCTTTAAAAAATACAATTGTTATGGAAACCGGTGGTATGAAAGGAAGGCGAAAAGAGCTTATCCGTAAAGAACTGCATACCATTCTTTGCAAGGGTTTTAGTGTTCCTTCCATTCATTCCGAATATGGCATGACCGAACTCCTTTCTCAAGCCTATTCAAAAGAAAATGGAATCTATAAATGCCCTCCATGGATGAAAGTTTTCACACGTGATACGGAAGATGCCCTGTCGCTTCAACAACCGGAAAAAACCGGGGGGATCAATATCATTGACCTTGCCAATGTAAACTCCTGCTCATTTATTGCTACGCAAGACTTAGGAAAAATCTACTCCAACGGAAACTTTGAAGTATTGGGCCGTTTTGACCATTCCGATATAAGGGGATGTAATTTGATGGCGATATAATCCATAATTAAGCAAATGTAATTACCACTCATCTATTCCGACATAAAATAGTAACTTACAAGACTACTAACATATACTTTTTCTAAATGTCAAAGAAGCTGATTGAAATTGCAAAAATAAGTTCACTAAAAGAAAAAAACCCTGCGTATGCTTTGGTAAAGAATACCGATTTAGTCATTATAAAGCATGAAAAAGGGATATCTGTACTCTACGGGCGATGCCATCACAGAGGCGCTTTACTTGCTGATGGCCATATCGATGGACAAAACCTCATTTGTGGGGTCCATGGATGGGATTACCGGTATGATACAGGGATCAGCGAATATAACAATGATGAACAACTTCATAAATTTAAAGAATACATAGAAGGTGGTTCCCTCTTGATTGATGAAAATGAAATTACGGAATTTGAAAAATCACATCCCCAGCCTTTTAATAGAAATGATTATTTGGGAACCTATGCCGACACACATCCTGAAGACACTGAACCTTACACCGGGTATATTAAAGAATTGGCCAAAAACGGCTTGAAAAATATTGGTCACCATGGATTTTCAGCTTCAATGGGAGTGGACAGAAACACTCTTCCCCAATGGAACGACATCCAATTTTTACCTGCACAATTGGCTTCAAGGCCATTGTTGGATGAAGAGGCGGTTGCCACTAAGGTTGCTATTGGTCCAAGAGCTAAAAAACCACTTATTTTAGACATCCCTCTTTTTGTCTCAGACATGAGTTTTGGTGCACTTTCCAGAGAGGCCAAAATAGCGCTTTCAAAAGGGGCTGAAATGGCCGGAACGGGCATTTGTTCCGGAGAAGGGGGCATGCTCCCGGAAGAGCAGCAAAACAACTCAAAATACTTTTATGAGTTGGCGTCTGCTCAATTTGGGTTTTCATGGGATAAGCTCGATAACGTACAAGCATTTCATTTTAAGGGAGGACAAGGGGCCAAAACAGGTACTGGTGGGCATTTGCCAGGAAACAAAGTAAGTGAGGAAATTGCACGGGTAAGAGGGTTGAAAAAAGGAGAAACAGCTATTTCACCGGCAACTTTTCCTGATTTTCATGGTGTGGAAGATTTTAAAGCATTTGCAGAAAAAGTACGAGAACGAACCGGAGGTATCCCTATTGGTTTTAAGATAGCAGCAAGCCACATAGAAAAAGATATTCAATTTGCCCTAGATGTGGGTGTAGATTACATCATCCTTGATGGACGAGGCGGAGGTACAGGTTCTGCGCCCACTATCTTAAGAGATAATATTAATATCCCTACCATTCCTGCTTTGGTAAGAACTCGAAAATATTTGGATGAACAAAAGGCTACAGATATTACACTTGTTATTACCGGAGGGCTCCGGATTGCAGAAGATTTTACAAAAGCACTTATGTTAGGGGCAGATGCTATTGCTGTTTCTAATTCCGCATTACAGGCCATCGGTTGTTTGGGTATGCGGGCTTGTGGCACGAACAATTGTCCTGTAGGTATTGCTACTCAAAAAGAGTCCTTGCGGACTAGGCTTATTATCGAATCTTCTGCAAAACAACTTTATAATTATTTTAATGCCACAAATGACCTTATTAAGGTTATTGCCCGGGCTTGCGGGCATAATACTATTTCAAAGTTTAGTAGAGAAGACCTCTCCACCTTCAACTATGACATGCACCGTTTAACCGGAATTTCGTATGCTGGTATCGTTAATCACTAATAAAAATCCATATGGATAACTGGTACGTCCCCATCACCATATTACCCGGAATAGCCCTCCTCATATTATCAACGTCCAACATGTTGATAGCACTCAGTAATGAAATCTCCAAACTTATTAAGGAGAATACCAACCCTGACCTGACAGCTAAAAAACTAAAGCAATTAAGCTTATTGACCAAGGCCATGGTAGGGTTATACCTTGCTGCGGGGACTATGGTCATTGCAGGGATTACGGCCGGGATCCGAAACTATATCACACTTATAAAAGGGGTAGCAACTATTTTTATGCTGGCAGGGACCATTAGCCTATTCATATCCATCGGTTTGCTGATCACTTTTTCTATCCATGCAGTACGGATACGGCATGATCAATTTGATAATATCCCTCACTAACCCTTTTTAGGAAGCAGCGAGAATAAAGTAATTTTTCTTTCCACGCTGTAACAGTATATATTTATCGTTTATAAGTTCAGATGAGGTAATGATATGCCCTTCTCGCACCTTTTCTTTATTTACAGAGATGGAATTCTCTTTTAATGCCCGCCTAGCTTCCCCATTTGATTTTAAAAACCCTGTCTTTTCTGCCAAGGCTGCAACAATGTCTATCCCTTCTTCAATCATTGCTTTCGATACCGTTGCTTGTGGTACTCCCTCAAAAACATCTAGAAAAGTTTGTTCATTTAAGCTTTTTAAGTCTTCCGATGTAGAATTTCCAAATAATATTTCGGATGCCTTTATAGCATTTTCAAGTTCTTCTTTAGAATGAACCATTACTGTAATTTCTTCTGCTAAACGCTTTTGTAAGGATCTTTGGTGAGGGGCTTCTTTATGTGATGTGACCAATTCTTCTATTTCTTCTTTTGTTAAAAAAGTAAATATTTTTATGTATTTCTCCGCATCTTCATCAGAAACATTTAACCAATATTGATAGAATTTATAAGGTGATGTCCTCTCAGGGCTTAACCATACATTGCCCCCTTCTGTTTTTCCAAATTTGGTGCCATCTGCCTTGGTGATTAATGGGCAGGTAAGTGCATACGCCTTTCCATTTGCAATTCTCCGAATGAGTTCAGTTCCTGTGGTAATGTTTCCCCATTGGTCACTCCCGCCCATTTGAAATGAGCATCCCCCTTCTCTGTATAAGTGTAAAAAATCATACCCTTGAACGAGTTGATAGCTAAACTCAGTAAATGACATCCCTTCGGCATCATCAGAAGATAAGCGTTTTTTAACGGAGTCTTTTGCCATCATGTAATTAACGGTAATATGCTTGCCCACATCCCTGATAAATGAAAGAAAGGAAATATCTTTCATCCAGTCATAGTTATTTACCAGTTTTGCCGCATTGGAAGCTTCCGAATCAAAATCAAGAAACTTGGCCAATTGTTTTTTAATAGCTTCTTGGTTATGGCGGAGGGCTGCCTCATCCAATAAATTCCGTTCATTTGATTTTCCTGACGGATCACCGATCATTCCCGTAGCACCACCAACCAATGCATAAGGTTTGTGCCCACACAACTGAAAATGTCGCAACATCATTACGCCTACTAAATGTCCGATATGAAGGGAATCGGCCGTAGGGTCAATCCCCACATAAGCAGCTCTCATTCCTTCCAATAAGTGTTCTTCCGTTCCGGGCATGACATCATGTATCATCCCTCTCCAGCGCAGTTCCTCAACAAAATTCTTTGGCATCTTAGTTTTATTTATAATGATCAAACGCAAAGATAATGGGATTGCTAAAAAAGAAGAAGAATAAAAAGAAAAAGAGTGGATACATATAACGAATTGCTATTTTTTGTTTAACCTTCACAATTTCAAGAAATCTGTGAGATCCACTTAGGTTCGCTTATTTATTTTTATCTGATTGCTTTTAACCCTAATTTAGCAGTATGGTATTAGTAACTGGAGGAACAGGCTTGGTAGGTGCTCATTTATTGTACAAACTCACTGCTGATGGACAATATGTGAGGGCTATTCATAGAAAAGATAGTGATTTAAATACTGTAAAGCTTATTTTTGCTTTCTTCACAGAAGATGTAGAAAAGCTTTTTTCAAAAATCGAATGGGTAGAAGCTGATATTAATGACCTTCCTAAACTTACTAAGGCATTTAAGAATATTACATACGTTTATCATACAGCAGCATTGATTTCATTTGATCCAAAAGATTATTTCAAAATGCGTAAGGTAAACATAGAAGGTACCTCCAATATTGTCAACCTATGTATCGCCAATAATATAAAAAAACTATGTTATACAAGCTCTATCGCTGCGCTTGGCAAAACCCTTGACAAAAAACCAATCACTGAAAAGACCCCTTGGAACCCAGAAGCAAAAAACAATGCATATGCAATCTCTAAACACGGGGCTGAAATGGAGGTATGGCGTGCTTCTCAAGAAGGAATAGATGTGGTAATTGTGAATCCCGGGATAATTCTTGGAGCCGGATCCTGGAATAAAGGAAGTGGTAAAATCTTCAAGCGAATTCATAACGGAATGAAATTTTATACTACCGGTATCACCGGATTTGTAGATGTTGAAGATGTGGTTATTGCCATGGTTACATTGATGAAAAGTGCTATAAAGAACGACCGATTTATTCTTGTGAGTGAAAATTGGAGTTTTAAAAAGTTATTTACAACAATTGCTGAAAAATTTGGGAAAGTCCCTCCATATAAAAAGGCTCCATTTTTTATATTATATGTTTTGTGTTATATAGATTGGCTGAAAAGTTTTTTTACAGGATCCAAACGGACCTTTACAAAGGCTTCTGTACATGCAGCATTCAGAAGCAATTATTATAGCAGTGAAAAAATAAAGAAGGCAATAGAGTTTGATTTCAAACCTCTTTCAAAAACAATTGAAATTATTTGTAGCAGATATTAATTCAATTTTTAATCAATTTAATACTGTCCCTCACTATTTTTTGAGTCGAGTCTTTTAGTTTGCGCCGTTCTTCTTCCGCTTTTTTTAATACATCATTGTATTTATTCAAGCGTTCTTCTACTTTTTTATAAATTCCCAAATGTATTTCCGGCTCCGATGCATAATAGATGCTGCTATTAGCAAACCGGGTGCTATCAATATGATAACGTTCATAGATAAACGTCTCCAATTTCACATTCCCTTCTTCCAACTTCGCAATACTAATTCCTTTTGCTGCATTAAAAATGGCTAAATCGTATATGATTTCAACCATTTTATCTTCACTAATGAGGTCTTCAGGTTTCTCTACCACCTCTTCTTTACATGAAATTATTACTGTAATACACAATAAACTATATACCAAGTTTTTCATTATCGGTTAAATTCAAGCCGTTTTGCGTTTTTGATCTCAGAAAATGTTCCATTTTCATATGCCAGGTTTCCATTCACAAATGTATGAGTAATTTTTGAGGTGAATGTAGCCTCTTCAAAGGGCGACCAACCACATTTGTACAAAATGTTCTCTTCAGATACTGTCCAAGGAGCATTTAAATCTACCAACACCATATCTGCATAATACCCTTCCCTTATATATCCCCTATTTTTTATTTGAAACAAGATAGCTGGATTATGGCACATCTTTTCTACAATCTTCTCTAATGTTATTTTACCTTCTTTATGTTTCTCCAACATAGCAGGAAACGCATGTTGTACTAAAGGCCCTCCTGAGGGTGCTGAAGTATATGGTTGTTGTTTTTCTTCAAGTGTATGCGGGGCATGGTCTGTAGCAATAATATCAATACGGTCATCCAACAAGGCATCCCACAATGCTGTTCTATCTGTCACTTTTTTAACTGCAGGGTTCCACTTTATAAGTGTTCCTTTTGTTTCATAATCATCCTCTGTAAACCAAAGATGGTGAATACAGGCTTCTGCAGTGATCTTTTTTTCTTTTAATGGAATATCATTTCGAAAAAGATGGGTTTCCTTTTCCGTTGATACGTGAAATACATGCAATCGTGCCCCGGTCCTTTTTGCTAGTGCAATTGCTCTTGAAGATGATAAATAACATGCTTCCTCACTTCGTATTATCGGATGGTATTTTATAGGGATGTTATCACCGTATATAGCTTCATATTTCTCCAAATTTGTTCTTATGGTACTTTCATCTTCACAATGTGCAGAGATGACCATTTCTGTATTTGAAAATATCTTTTCTAAGACTGATTCATCATCTACTAACATATTTCCGGTAGATGAACCTAAAAACAATTTTACTCCTGCACAAGATTTTTTTGGAAGTTTTTTTAGTTCCTCTAAATTATCATTAGTTCCTCCGAACATGAATGAGTAGTTAGCGTACGACGTATTAGCAGCTATGGCAAACTTTTCTTCTAATTTTTCTATGGTAGTTGTTTGCGGAACAGTATTGGGTTGTTCCATAAATGTAGTTATGCCCCCTGCAATAGCCGCTTTGCTTTCCGTAGCAATGGTCGCTTTGTGGGTAAGCCCCGGTTCACGAAAATGTACTTGATCGTCTATAATTCCAGGTAAAAGGAACTTCCCTCCTGCATCAATTACCTTCATTGTATGGTCTGCGGATATACTTTTATCTACTTTACTAATATATTCTCCTTCTATTAACACATCCCCATTAAAAGTAATCCCTTCATTTATAATATGAGCATTCTTTATTAGTATTTTATTCATGAATAATATGCTTTTTTATTGAAAATACTTTTTAGTTTCATTCCTAATACGCCAAAAATAGCTTCATTTATAATCTTCCCATTCATTTTAGAAGTGCCTCTGACCCTATCTCTAAAAATGATAGGCACCTCTACAATTTTAAACTTTTTGAGATGCGCCCTGAACTTCATTTCTATTTGAAACGCATATCCTATAAATTGAATTTTATCAAGATCTATCGCTTCTACTACGGCCCGCTTATAGCAAATAAACCCAGCAGTAGGGTCATGCACTTTCATTCCGGTAATTAGTTTTACATAGAAAGATGCCCCATACGATAACAATATACGGTGCAAAGGCCAATTAACCACATTAACCCCTTTTACATAACGGGAACCTATAGCTACATCTGCACCATTTTCATGACATGCTTTGTAAAGGCGTATTAAATCTTGTGGGTTGTGGGAAAAATCAGCATCCATTTCAAAAATATAGTGATACGCCTGCTTTAGAGCCCATTTAAATCCATGTATGTAGGCAGTCCCCAAACCCGATTTGTTCTTTCTTTCTTCAAGAAACAAACGCTCCGGAAACTCTTTTTGCATTTTTTTCACTTGATTAGCTGTCCCATCAGGGGAACTGTCATCGACAACTAACACATGAAATGGTTTTTCTGACTGAAAAACAGCTTTTATAATGCCTTCAATGTTCTCAATTTCATTGTATGTCGGAATAATTACCAGGCTATCCGAATGCATGTGCAATAATTAAGTTGTCTACAAAAATAAGCTATTAAAGTGCTTTTGCTAATAAATGATCGATTTAATAAGAAATTAACGCTGATGATTTCCTGATTATAAATAAGTATTTTTGCTGAAATGCAATTCATATTATGTATAAAAATCAAAAGCCAGTACATTTTTTTTATAGTTTTATTTTTGTTTTAACTATTGTTAATCTGGTTCAAGGTTATGCTACCGAATTAATTCTTGATGAGTCTTATTATTGGTATTTTTCCCAGCATTTAAGCTGGGGTTATTTTGATCATCCACCAATGGTGGCTCTTCTTGTAAAAATTGGCAGTGTTCTTTTTAAAGGAGAGCTGGGGATTCGTTTCTTTGCCAGTTTTTTGTTTTCAGGAACAATCATATTGCTTTGGAAATTAATTGATGACCCTTCTAAGTACAAACATATTATCCTTTTTTGTCTTCTTACCGGTTCTGTTGCACTTTTTAATGTGTATGGTTTTTTCATGCTCCCTGATACCCCTCTATTTTTCTTTGCAGCACTTTTTTTATGGGGTTACAAACAATTTTTGCACAGACAGAATTGGTGGGTTGTTATTATCTTAAGTATCAGTATGGCAGGGATGATGTATAGTAAATATCACGCAGCGCTTTTTATTATACTCATTATTTTATCAAACTTTAAAATACTTCTCAAACGGAAATTCTGGGCTGCCATCCTATTGGCTATCTTATTGTACGCACCACATCTAAACTGGCTTTATGAAACAGATTTTGTTTCTTTACGGTATCACCTTGTAGATCGTGCTGATAGTCAATATAAATTAAATTTTACATTAGACTACCTAGCTAGCTTTTTTGGTATCATGGGAGTAGCCTTTCCATTGATCTATTGGGCTTTTCTTAAACACAAAACACAAAACTCTTTTGACAATGCATTAAAATATCTTGTTTATGGTGTTTTTATATTCTTTTTATTTTCCTCTTTTAATAGAAGGACACAAGCACAATGGCCGGTATTAGTAAGTATTCCTCTTATTATCATTGCCTTTTCATATGCAATACATCATAAAAAGTTTAAGAAATGGTTGGTTATAACAAGTAGTATTTCCTTAATAGCAATATTATTTTTACGTTTTGCCTTAGTATATGAACAAGTTTCTCCTATTACTTATGAAACTCATGGAAATAAAAAATGGGTAAAAGAGCTGTACCAACAAACAAAGGGGCTCCCTGTAGTATTTAAAAATTCTTATAGTGATGCAACTATGTACAGTTTCTATTCAGGAGTTGATATATTCTCATTTAATGGAATTCATTTTAGAGAAAATCAATTTGATATAGATAGTTCTGAATACAAGTTTCAACATAAAAAAGTAGCTTTTTTATCCTATTCTAAAGACGCTGATTCAGTAATAAAAGTGATAAGAAATTACAAAGAGCGTAAATGGAAAGGAGTTTTTATAGATGATTTCATTTCATGGCGAAAATTGAAAGCACAATTAAAGGAAAACGATTTTAAAAACTATAAAGATTCCATATCATTTACCATCAATAACCCATACAATGAAGACATTGCATTTGAATACTTAAAGTTCTATGGTTTGACATTGAATGATAAAAAGAGGCGAGTAGATACTCTTGCGATAGATCTTTCAAAAAAGCATTCATCCGGCTTTATTCCGGCTAAAAGTATTGTAAAAGTAAAAGCCAAGTTGAAAGAGCTGGGGAAATTGGAAGGAGAGCCATTTTTCAGGATAACGATCTCAGAAAATAATATGCCTTTCGGGTTTCAGGGGAATATCATTAATATAGAAACGCTCCGTGGAAATAATTAACAGGCATATCGAATATTATACCTTAGAAACATCCCTCCTGCTTTTGTGCGGTGCATTAATTGTTATCTCTAAAATTTTATTTGAAGAACGTTTTCAGACATTTATTACACTTTTATTTTCTAATAAATACTTCAAAGTATACGGGAAAGAGGTTAATTTAAATTTTAGCCTATTTAATGTTCTGTTGTTCATTGTTCAGATTATTATTTATGGTTTTTTAGCACAATTTGTTTTTGATTATTATAAACTCCCTGTTTCATATCCTCTTTTTACCATCATCGCTTCTCTAGGTCTTTTTGTCTTATTTAAGTACTATTTTGAGAAATTGATTGCTACTATAGTCATGGCCGAAGCTTTTTCCGAGCAGTATAACTTCCATAAAGTAAGCTACAGAAGCTTCATTGCAATTATTATATTTCCTCTTATCGCGCTTTATATTTATAGCCCTTTAAATAGCCCTGTACTTCTGTGGACAGTCATTTTCATATTTCTGACATTAAATTTTATTGCTTTTATTCTCACAATCTTAAACCACCAAAAAATAATACTTCCTAGATTGTTCTATTTTATTTTGTACCTTTGCGCTCTCGAAATAGCACCTTATGTAATTGCTATTAAATTGGTGTTTTATAACAACGGATTAAGCTAATATAGTTTATATGAAAGTGAAGACAATTTTGGTTTCTCAACCAGAACCTAAAACAGAAAATTCACCATACCTTCAACTTATAGAAAAACAAAAAGTGAAAATTGATTTCAGACCATTCATTCATGTTGAAGGAGTAGATGCTAAGGATGTAAGACAACAAAAAATAGATTTGTCTAAATTTACTGCTATTATCCTAACCAGTAGAAATGCCGTCGATCATTATTTTAGGGTGGCTGAAGAAATGCGGTTTAAAGTACCTGACAGCATGAAATACTTCTGTCAATCAGAAGCTGTTGCTTACTATCTCCAAAAATATGTTGTTTATAGAAAACGGAAGATATATGTCGGTAAAATGGCTTTTCAGGATATGGTTCCGTTAATCAAAAAGTATAAAGATGAAAGGTTCCTTTTGCCTTCCTCGGATGTTTTAAAAGATGCTGTTCCCGAAATTTTAGATACATTAAATATTGATTGGAAAAGAGCTGTCTTATACAAAACAGTGATCAGTGACCTTTCTGACCTAAAAAATGTTTTTTATGATGTATTAGTCTTTTTTAGTCCCTCAGGAATTGAGTCTTTATTTAAAAACTTCCCTGATTTTAAACAAAATAACACCCGTATTGCTGTTTTCGGAAATTCTACTGTACGGGCAGCCAAAGATGCCAATCTCCGTATTGATATAGAAGCCCCTACTCCGGAAACGCCTTCTATGACAATGGCATTGGAAAAATATATAAGTAAAACAAACAAGAAATAAAAAAACCTCCTTTAAAAGGAGGTTTTTTGTTTTGAAACATTTCTCAATTATTCAGGTGCGCCGCTAAGAATTTCTTCGTTGGCATAGCTTTTATATTTTTCAAAGTTATTCTTAAACGATGTCGCGAGCTTATTTATTGTCATATCATATTTTTCTTTGTTTTCCCACGTGTCACGGGGGTTAAGTACTTCTGATGGCACATTTGGACATTCTTTGGGGATTGCAAGCTTAAAAACGGAATGTGTTTCATAAACTACATTACTCAATTCATGATTAAGTGCAGCCTTGATCATTGCTCTTGTATATTTTAATTTCATCCTTGTTCCTGTTCCATATGGGCCTCCCGTCCACCCTGTATTAATCAACCATACATTGACTCCTGCTTCCGTCATTTTTTTGCTAAGCATTTCTGCATATTTTGTGGGGTGCAATGGCATAAATGGAGCTCCGAAACATGCTGAAAATGAAGGAACGGGCTCATCTATACCTTCCTCCGTACCTGCTACTTTTGCCGTGTAGCCTGATATAAAATGGTAAGCAGCCTGCCCAGGTGTAAGCTTAGAAATAGGAGGCAATACCCCAAAAGCATCTGCTGTCAAGAAAAATATATTTTTGGGATCCTTCCCTATAGACGGTTGTTGAATATTCTCTATATGGTAAATCGGATAACTCACCCTAGTATTTTGTGTAATGGAAGTATCCGCAAAATCCACGTTTCCTTCTTCATCCAATATCACGTTTTCAAGGATTGCTCCTTTTTTTATTGCATGATATATTTCAGGTTCGCTCTCTTCTGAAAGGTTAATGGCTTTTGCATAGCACCCCCCTTCAAAATTGAAGACTGCATTTTCATTCGTCCATCCATGCTCGTCATCTCCAATCAACTTACGATCAGGATCTGCAGAAAGCGTTGTTTTTCCCGTCCCGGAAAGTCCAAAGAAAATAGCTGTTTCACCATCTTCTCCAACATTGGCACTACAATGCATGGGCAACGTATTTTTATATACAGGAAGCATAAAATTGAGTGCTGAAAATATCCCTTTTTTAATTTCTCCGGTATAACCGGTACCCCCTATCAAAGCTATCTTTTTTGAAAAATTAAGAATGGCAAAGTTATGCTGACGGGTTCCATCTTCTTCAGGGTTTGCCATAAATCCCGGAGCATTCACTACTAACCATTCAGGCGAAAAATCTTCCAGTTCTTCTTGTTTCGGACGTAAAAACATATTATAAACGAACAAATTGCTCCAGGGATATTCATTCATTACACGGATGTTTGTCCTATAGTTCTCGTCTGCGCATGCATAGCAGTCACGTACAAAAACTTCTTTTCCTGATAAATAATCAACCACTTTTTCATATAACCTATCAAACTTATCAGGATCAAAAGGAATATTTATGCCTCCCCAATCTACCCTGCCAGCCGTAACCTCATCTTTAACAATAAAGCGGTCTTTTGGAGAACGCCCTGTAAACTCTCCTGTATTTACTGCAAGTGCCCCGGAAGAAGCTTCTACTCCCTGTTCTTTTGCTATTGTTATTTCATGCAGTTTATCTGGAGATAATTGATATCGCACTTTTGCTTTTGAAATACCATACTCATCTAATGAAATTGTTTTTGTGGAGACTGTATTATGTACCATTAATTTTTGGTTTTCTTATTGTGTTGTTTAATGGAGCAAAATTAAGAATTATATTATATTTCAAACGTTTGAGCTACAATTTTATTTGGTTTTCATCCTCATGAATTGATATCCCATTACCGCCCAACCTATTATGAGGAGTGTTCCTCCAACAGGGGTTACAAAACCTATTTTCTTAAAATCAAAAAAACTTGTAAGCTCATTTGTAGCCAATCCATAAATAGATCCTGAAAACAACAAAATCCCTCCTAAAAAAAGATAAAAAAGATATTTTTTCGTGCTTTCTTTAAACACCTTTATTATCCCAACAAACAATAGTACAAAAGCGTGATACATTTGATATTTAACCCCTGTCTCAAAAGTATCTAATGCAGCATCTGTAATATATCCTTTCAATCCATGTGCCCCAAAAGCACCTAGAACAACCCCAAAAAAACCTAATAAAGCTCCAACAAGCAATATCTTTTTGTTCATAACTATACGTTATAATTTTTTATAAATATAACATTTCGCTACATTCGTGTTATATTTCTTAATGCAAAGCTACGGAACAAAAACAGTTATGCGAAACATTCTTATTATTGGTGCAGGCAAGTCAACTTCTTATCTTATTAATTATTTAAAAAATAATGCTGAAAAGGAGAATTTACACATCATAATTGGTGATCTCCATCCGGAAACTATTAAAAAAAATATTGCTTCTCACAAAAACCTATCCATAATATCATTAGATGTTTTTAATGAAATTCAACGGCAGAATGCCATCAAAAAAAGTGATATTGTAATTTCTATGCTCCCTGCCAGAATGCATATAGAAGTAGCAAAAGACTGTATAAAGTTTAAAAAAAATATGGTAACTGCTTCCTATGTCAGCAGTGAGATGGAAATACTAAATGAAGAAGTTAAAGAAAAAGGGCTTGTTTTCATGAATGAAGTAGGCGTTGATCCGGGAATTGACCACATGAGTGCCTTGAAAGTGATTGACCGGATACGGGAACGTGGAGGAAAAATGTTGTTGTTCGAATCTTTTACAGGTGGTCTCATCGCTCCGGAAAGTGACACCAATCGCTGGAATTATAAGTTTACCTGGAACCCGCGCAATGTGGTATTGGCCGGACAAGGAGGTGCTGCAAAATTTATCCAGGAAGGCACATATAAATACATCCCATACCATCGCTTGTTCCGTCGAACTGAATTCTTGGATATTGATGAACATGGAAAATTTGAGGCCTATGCAAACCGGGATTCATTAAAATACAGAAGTACTTATGGATTAGACGATGTGCTGACACTATATCGGGGAACTATCAGACGTGTTGGGTTTTCCAAAGCATGGAATATGTTTGTTCAATTGGGAATGACAGATGACACCTATACTATGGAAGGGTCAGAACATATGAGCTATCGCGATTATGTAAATTCATTTTTACCTTATTCGTTGACCGATTCTGTGGAATTAAAAATGCGCCATTACCTTAAAATTGACCAAGATGACATCATGTGGCACAAGCTGGAAGAATTAAATTTATTCAATGCTGATAAAAAAGTAGGATTAAAAGACGCTACACCTGCACAAATCCTCCAAAGAATATTGGAAGACAGTTGGTCTCTTGAAGAGAATGACAAAGACATGATCGTTATGTACCACAAATTTGGTTACGAACTAGATGGAAAGAAGAAACAAATAGATGCCCATATGGTTGTTAAGGGCGAAAACCGTACCTATACAGCCATGGCAAAAACGGTAGGTTTACCTGTGGCAATAGCTACTATCAATATACTGAACAAAAAAATAAAAACTCCCGGCATACATATTCCCATTCATAAAGAAGTCTATAACCCTATCCTTGATGAGTTAGCGCAATATGGCATCTTATTCAAAGAAAAAGAAGTCCCGTATATTGGCTATAACCCTGAAAATATAACCTCATAAATTATAGTTTACATATATTTTTGATATATTTCGTTCTTATTTGAAACTTTAAAAATGAAAATCGATAACGAAATTGTATCTATTGACGGAATTGACAAAGAGATTCTTCGTTATTTGATGGAAGATGCCCGAAAACCCATTCTTGAAATCTCCCGAAAAATTGGGATTTCCGGAGCAGCCATTCATCAACGGTTGCGAAAATTAGAAAGCTCAGGACTCATTGCAGGATCAAAATTTATTGTAAACCCTAAAGTCTTAGGTTATTCTACGCTAGCGTTCGTAGGTGTTTTTTTAGATAAGGCCATGCGAAACCCGGAAGCCGTTAAACAGTTAAAACTGATCCCTGAGGTGATTGAATGTCATTATACCACCGGAAATTGGAGTATCTTCATTAAAATCTTGTGTAAAGACAACGAGCATCTAATGAACCTCCTCAATCATAAAATACAAGCTATAGAAGGTGTGTCAAGAACAGAAACCTTTATCTCGCTCAATCAACAAATAGATCGGCAAATTTCTATATAAAAATTGAGGCTGTCTAAAAAGGCATAAAAGTTTTAAATATATCATATTGAGCGCAGTCAAAATATCTGATTATCAAAAAGATAGAATTCTCGACTGCGCTCGAATTGACAAAAAAAGCACTTTTCAGACAGCCTCATATGACATATAGTTTTTGCTTAATCCCGGCTTCCCAATACCCGTAATGCGAAATACAAGAGTGTTGCCAACGATCCAATAGCTGCTACCACATACGTTCGGGCAGCCCATTTAAGAGAATCTTCAGCCCCTGCGTATTCCTGTTGGCTTACCATATTTTTAGCCTTCAACCATGCCAGTGCACGGTTACTGGCATCATATTCCACAGGAAGGGTGATAAAACTGAATAGTGTTCCAAAACCAAACAAAGCCACTCCTGCAAGTGCTATACTATATCCAAAACCTGAGGAAACCCCCAAGATAAAACCTCCAAAAATCAACCACGTTGACAATCCGGAAGCTACATTTACCACTGGCACCAGCTTTGAGCGCATTTGTAACCATTCATAACCTTTGGCATGTTGTACTGCGTGTCCACATTCATGTGCCGCCACCGCCGCCGCCGCTGCATTGCGTTGTGTATATACACTTTCACTTAGGTTTACTGTTTTCTTTCTCGGATCATAATGGTCTGTCAACATTCCGGGAGTAGAAACTACTTTTACATCATGAATACCATTATCTGCAAGCATTTTCTCTGCAATTTCTGCACCGCTCATTCCGTTCCGCAATTGTAGTTTGGAATATTTTCTGAACTTGCTTTTTAATTGTTGGCTTACTATCATACTCACCAACATAAAGCCACCAATTACTATCCAATAAAAAGGGTCAAGACCGTAATACATCGTTTTTCAATTTTTTATTTAAAGTTACAATATTCATAGCAAAAAGCGCTCCAATTTTAGCGTGGTTTTAACAATCGGATGTTTTGTCAGGTTTAGCATACAATAATGGCATTGGCCAGTACTATGTACAGTTTTTATTCCCTATTTATGATAAAACTCATCTTCATTTACCACAATTTTTGTTAGTTCAACCGTATGCCCATCAGGGTCTTTTGTGTAAATAGAGTGAAAATAATGATGGTCCTGAATATTAAAATCTAATTGCAATTCGGCGTATCGCTTTTTTGCTTTTTCAAAGTTTTTTTCTGTAACGTTGAATGCAAAGTGGTCAATTTTTACATTTTTTGAATTCGGGTCAAGTTCAGTATCATCGAGATTTGCCGGAAATAGAGCGATTCCGGATTTGCCCGAAAGCATAAAAATTGGCACCTCGCCCCATTCGGGAAGCTGGTATTTTTTTAAACTGAGAACTTTTTCATACCAATCCGCAGAAACATTCAAATCTTTTACCCGAATAGCTACATGATCTAAAAAGTTAATTGATATCCTATTGTCTTTAGCCTTCATTTTTTAAATGACAAACAACAATTATATGTTTGACCATATGCAATATACAAAGAAAGGCAATAAACGATGCTCTTGAAGGATTTTATGAAAATCAGCCCACGATATTGATAATCTTTCCGGGTACTACAATTACTTTTTTAGGTGTCCTGCCAGCCAGTTGCTGTTGGGTGCGTTCATCGGCCAAAATAATCTTTTCAATCTCTTCTTTTGACAGATCAAGCGAAAGCTCCGTCTTAAAACGTAATTTACCATTAAAGGATACCGGATATTCTTTGGTGCTTTCTACCAAATATTTTTCTTCATATTCCGGAAAAAGCGCAAAAGTAATCCCTCTTTTATGTCCGAGTTTCTCCCAAAGCTCCTCGGCAATATGTGGTGCATAAGGCGCCATGATAACTGCCAATGGCTCTAATATGACCCGGGAGTTACATCTTTGTGCAGTAAGCTCGTTTACAGCAATCATAAAGGAACTTACAGAAGTGTTAAAAGAGAAGTTCTCAATATCTTTCGTTACTTTTTTAATGGTCTTGTGCAAGGTCTTTAATGATTCTTTGGAAGGTGCTTCTTCTGAAACGTAAAAGGCTTCATCAGTTCCTGAATGGTATAATTTCCAGAGTTTTTTTAGGAAGGAATGCACTCCGGTAATCCCAGCCGTGTTCCATGGCTTGGCTTGCTCCAAAGGCCCTAAAAACATTTCGTACAAGCGTAGGGTATCTGCCCCATACTGCTCACAAATATCATCGGGGTTGACGACATTGTGTTTGGATTTGGACATTTTTTCAATCTCAATGTCTAATGATACTCTATCATTTTCTAATAACCCTTCTACCTTATTTAAAATATCTTTATCCCCTATTAACTTTGCTAAGTGTTCTTTATTTCCAAATTGCAAATTATTGAACTTTGCATATTTTTTTCTTAACCTCCCTATATTCTTTTCAGTAATATATATTTTAGCTCCATCCTTTCCTACTTCATCATAAGGAATCGTATCAATTTTAGACTCTCCAAAATCATAAATTTCATTGATTTTTATAGGGTAAAGTATCCAGTCTCTATATTGAGTAGGTTCTCCACCTTTATTAACAATATCTGGAGCACCTATATTTTGTCCGAAAGGATCTTTTCTTAATCCTTTTTTATGAATAAGATTCCATCCTATATTCTTATCTAAATATTTTGGTAATAACAGCCCTTTTGGACTTTCTCCCAAAATCATCCCTTGGTTAATCAATTTTTTAGCAAATTCATCCACAGGCACATAACCGCGGTCAAACAAAAACTTTTGCCAAAAACGCGCATATAACAAGTGCCCGGTAGCATGTTCACTACCTCCAATGTATAGATCTACATCTTTCCAATAATTTAAGGCTTCTTGCGAGGCAAATTCGTTCGGGTTTTTGGCATCCATATAGCGGTTAAAGTACCAGGAACTGCCTGCCCATCCGGGCATGGTGTTGAGTTCTAAGGGGTAGATGCCCTCCTTCCTTTCGACTGCCTGTCCGTCCGTCAGGCGGGCGCTCAGGGTGACACGATCATTGGCAACGACTTCGTTGTTCTTTGTGTTCCAAGCCCAAACGGTAGCGTTGCCCAGTGGTGGCTCCCCGGTTTCGGTGGGAAGGTATTTTTCTACTTCGGGGAGTTTTAATGGTAAATATTGTTCATCTATCATCTGTGGCAAACCGTTCACGTAATATACAGGGAAGGGTTCTCCCCAATACCGTTGCCGGCTAAACACGGCATCACGTAAACGGTAGTTTGTTTTGCCTTTGCCTTGCCCTATTTCTTCCAGTTTTTCAATCGCCTTTTTGGTCGCTTCCTTGTAATAGAGGCCATTCAGGAAATCGGAATTGGCAATAACGGTATTTTCTTTATCGGCAAACGCTTCTTTGGAAATATCTACACCTTCAAAAATATTCGGAATGTCAATCCCAAAATGTTTGGCAAAATCATAATCGCGTTGGTCGCCACAAGGCACGGCCATAACAGCTCCGGTTCCGTAACCTGCCAATACATAATCGCCTATCCAGATCGGTACTTTTTTTCCGGTAAACGGATGGATGGCATAGGCTCCGGTAAATTCGCCGGAAATAGTTTTCACATCGGCCATACGTTCACGCTCACTACGACGTGCCGTGGCTTCTATATAGGCTTGTACTTTTTCTTTTTGTTCGGGTGTCGTGATTTTTTCTACCAATTCATGTTCCGGTGCCAATGTCATAAAGCTCACGCCAAAAATGGTATCGGGACGGGTAGTGAAAACGTCTATATAATCATCATCTGATGTGTCAGCTACTTCAAAGCGAACACTCGCTCCTACCGATTTGCCTATCCAATTGCGTTGGCTTTCTTTTAAGGGTTCTGGCCAATCAATGGTATCCAATCCTTTTAATAATCGTTCGGCATAGGCAGAAATGCGCATGCTCCACTGGGTCATTTTTTTACGTACCACGGGATGTCCGCCACGTTCAGAAACGCCGTTTACAATCTCATCATTGGCCAATACAGTCCCCAATGCAGGACACCAGTTCACTTCGGTTTCCGCTAGATACGTAAGACGGTATTTTAAGAGTATTCTTTGCTGTTCTTCAGAGGAAAAGCGGTTCCATTCTTCGGCGGTAAAGGCCGCTATGCCTTCATCACAGGCGGCATTGACTTTGGCATTGCCTTCTTTTTCAAAAAGAGCAATCAATGTTGAAATATCCTCTGCTTTGTCGGTGTCCTTATTGTACCATGAATTAAATAATTGAATAAATATCCACTGGGTCCATTTGTAATACTCAGGGTCCGAAGTACGTACTTCTCGGCTCCAATCAAAAGAAAAGCCTATTTTATCGAGTTGTTCCCTGTATCGTTTTATGTTGGTTTCTGTTGTAATTGCAGGATGTTGCCCGGTTTGAATGGCATATTGTTCGGCAGGAAGTCCGAAAGAATCATATCCCATGGGATGCAAAACATTGTATCCCTGATGTCGCTTAAAGCGCGCATAAATATCGCTAGCGATATAGCCTAATGGATGGCCTACATGCAATCCTGCCCCGGATGGATATGGGAACATGTCCAGTACATAATATTTTGGTTTTTCAGAATTATTTTCTGCCTTGAAAGTTTCTTCTTTAGCCCATTTTTTTTGCCATTTGGCTTCAATTTCATTGAAATTGTACTTCACTTATCTAATTTTTAGTATAAAACCATTTACGCCATAATCGAACTAATAACTAGAAAAATCTATTTGTAAATACATAGATTTCTCGACTGCGCTCGAAATGACACTAAATTAATCTAGCGCAAAAATAGTGTTATTGTGTGAAATACTTATTGTTCGTTTAGTGGGAAGTCGAAATTATAAAATTCTTAGTTTTTACATCACTCTGATTTAACCAAGAGGCTAATTTTATTTGAAGGCTTGCTTACTATATACAACAATATGCATCTGATCTCCGTTCTGTTTAGGAAAGTGAATTTACTTTATTACTTTTACAAAAACAATTAGCCTTCTATTTTCATGAGTCGATCTTTTGAACGATATCAAAAACGGAAATTGATCTCTTCCTATTTTTCGGTAGTGTTGAGTATTGCCCTCGTCCTATTTCTTTTGGGGATTTTAGGACTATTGATTTTGAATACCAAAAAACTGGCCGACCATTTCAAGGAACAGGTTGCTATTACTATCTTTATAAAAGATGCTGCAAAAGAGGTAGAAATTGACCAGCTTCAGAAAAGTTTAACGTTGGCTGCTTATACCAAATCGGTTCAGTTTATTTCTAAAGAGAATGCGGCCGAAACACATAGTACAGAAATAGGAGAAAATTTCATGGATTTTCTGGGATATAACCCATTGCAGAATTCTATGGACGTACACCTAAAAGCTGATTATGTATCGTTAGATAGTTTAGATATTATTACTGCCGAGATTTCCAAGAAAGAATATATTTCCGAAGTATCGTATGACAAGCCATTAATTGCGTTGTTAAATGACAATGTGAAGCGGATAAGTCTATGGATATTGATTGCCAGTGGGGTGCTCACGTTAATTGCTGTATTACTGATCAATAGTTCTATACGGCTTTCTATCTACTCCAAACGATTTATTATAAAAACCATGCAAATGGTAGGGGCTACTAAAAGTTTTATACGAAAGCCTTTTATACTGAGGAGTGTACAACTGGGAATGGCAGGTGCATTATTGGCAATGGCAGGTGTGGCAGGAGGCCTTTATTATCTAGACCGTTATTTTCCTCAGTTAAACCTGTTTCAAGAACCCATATTGCTGGTCGGATTGTTTACAGGTATTTTTTTGCTAGGTATTATTATTACATGGATCAGCACCTTTTTTGCCACGCAACGGTTTTTGAATTTAAGGACTGATGATTTGTATTATTAGTGTACAGTTAGTTAATAGTGAAAAGTTGAAAGTTTAAACGTAAACACATGAAAAAAGATAAAATCCAAAAGAAAAACAAACCACCACAGCAGGAGTTTATCTTCCAGAAAAAAAACTATATCATTATGTTCATCGGATTAGCGTTTATTGCTATCGGGTTTATTTTAATGAGTGGTGGTGGTAGTGACGACCCTAATGTGTTTAATCCTGATATTTTCAGCTTCAGACGAATTCGTTTAGCACCTACCCTTGTATTAATTGGTTTTGCTATTGAAGTATATGCTATTCTTCTTGATCCCAATAAGAAAAAAGGCAACTAGCATGTTGTCTTTTGCTAATTTTGAATCGCGATATTTTTATTCATGGATGTTATTGACGCAATTATTTTAGGGATTATTCAAGGGTTAACGGAATTTCTCCCAGTGTCTTCTAGTGGTCACCTCGAATTGGGAAAGGCTATTTTGGGTGATGCATCTATCCCACAGGAAAGTTTACTTTTTACTATTGTCCTTCATTTTGCTACTGCCTTAAGTACCTTAGTTGTCTTTAGAAAAGAAGTCATAGAAATTATAAAGGGGTTATTTCAATTTGAATGGAATGAGGAAAGCCAGTTTTCTGTGAAAATTATAATCTCTATGGTTCCTGCTGTGTTTATTGGTGTGTTTTTTGAAAAAGAGTTGGAAAGCCTATTTGGCGAAAACATTCAACTTGTAGGGTTTATGCTTATGATTACTGCGTTGCTTTTATTTTTAGCAGATCGGGCAAAGGACACTTCCAAAAATGTAACGTATAGCAATGCTTTTATTATAGGCCTCTCACAGGCTATTGCCATATTACCAGGCATTTCGAGGAGTGGTGCCACTATTTCTACTTCTGTATTGCTCGGAATTGATAAAACCAAAGCGGCACGTTTTTCATTTTTAATGGTCGTTCCATTGATTTTTGGGAGCATTGCCAAAACGCTTATAGGTGGAGGAATTACATTTGAAAGCCAGCAAATTACACCAATGCTTATCGGGTTTCTAGCTGCTTTTGTTTCCGGGCTCATTGCCTGTACTTGGATGATACAATTGGTGCGGAAAAGTAAACTTACGTATTTCGCCATTTATTGCATGATTGTTGGTGGCATTGCCATTATTTTTGCTTTTATAAACGATTAGATGTACACCGAGGAAGCCATTAAAGAAGGACAGCTTTTATTGATTGATAAACCATTAAAATGGTCTTCTTTTCAGGCAGTAAACAAAATAAAATGGGTTATCCGGAAACGGTTTGGGCTCAAAAAAATCAAGGTAGGTCATGCCGGCACGTTAGATCCCTTGGCCACCGGATTGCTCCTGATATGCACCGGAAAGTTTACCAAACGTATTCCTGAGTTGCAAGGACAACTCAAAGAGTATACCGGAACTTTTACCCTTGGTGCCACAACGCCTTCGTATGATTTGGAAACAACAATTGATCAGCGTTTTCCCGTTGCACATATTGGTGAAGAACTCATTTCCCAGGCCACAAAAAAATTCATAGGCGACATTGAACAACTTCCGCCTGTTTTTTCTGCTTTAAAAAAAGAGGGTAAGCGGTTGTATGAATATGCCCGTGAGGGGAAAGAAGTCAATATAGTGCCTCGAAAGGTAACGATCCATGTATTTGAAATTACGCAAATTGCCCTTCCGGAAATCCACTTCCGAGTGGTTTGCAGTAAAGGTACTTACATACGATCATTGGCGCATGATTTTGGAAAAGCATTACAGTCAGGAGCCTATTTAAGCAGCCTTCGAAGAACTAAAATTGGGAATTACAACGTACATAATGCAGTAACTCCCGATGAGTTTCATGAACAGCTTTTTAGTGAAAAAAAATATAATTAGTATTTTTAAATACTTTTTTACCCCCTTTAAAGTTTTGACTATATGAAGCTTGATTTGAACGACAACCGCCAATTATCGCTTATCATTACATCATTCTCCATGTGTATAGTGGTGTTAATCCTCTTTAATATTCATTTAGGAGGCATTAAAGAACCCGAGCCCCTGTTTGAAATTGCCTTGGAAGAAGATATTGAAGAAATTCTAAAACTACTCGAAGAGCAACCTCCGGAAGAGCAACTCATCAAAACCCATATGGCATACAATGAAACTGCCAAGAGCCGTTTTGAAGAAGAAGTGGAAGAATTTAAAACTCTGGATGAACTCTTAGAGGAAGGCAAAAAAAGCGAGGAAACAACCGAGAACAACCCTAACGATAATAACCCCTCTACTACAGAAGGGGCCTTACCCACTGAAACTAAAAAGGAAGAAGTGCTTTCTACCGGAAAAGATACTAATGAAGCCATTACAAAAAGTAATGTGGCCAATAAAAACACCTCTATTTATTACTCCTTAAAGGGACGGCTGCATACGAAACTGCCCAATCCCATCTATACCTGTGCGCAAAGTGGAAAAATAGTGGTCAATATTAAAGTAGATACCCAAGGTAATGTTATTGATGCCAGCTTTAACAAAGCAAGTTCTACCTCTGCAAATGGCTGCCTTATAGATAATGCCCTTACTTATGCACTTTCTTCTAAATTTGAATCTAGCGCAGGTAAGCCAGAACAAATAGGAACCATTACCTATTTATTTGTTCGTGATTGAACATTCTTCTTATTTTATAAGATTAATCTATTTTTTATATACGTAAAAAACGCATGTATAAAACGGTTAAATTTTTTATATAAAAAATTTTAAAATATGATAGTTTTTAAAAATATACTTTACTTTACTTTGTAAGTAAAATACGTGTTTTTTAGGCGAAAACTGAAAAGCCTTGAATAGAGTAAGTATAATTAAATTATTTCTTAAAATGAAAAAATTAGATAATTTTTATTGCGAAAAAGTAGATTTAAATTCTATCTATGGAGGGCAGGCTGCCTCCATTATGGGTACTTATGATTCCAATACTGTTACGGTAGGGCCTGGTGCTCCTAAAGATGGAAATGATGGCGATGATGAAGGTGATGACCCTTGGAGCATGCAATAAAATTTTAATGGTTGAATATGAATAATTTCATATTCAACCATTTTTAACAAAATGACACATCATTTTAATGATTCTAATACTTAGTACCCCAAGAGATTATGATACGCAATTGGTCATTGATTGGCTTTCTTTTAATGATACCCCTTTCTACAGATTGAATGATGAGGATATTATGACCGGTCATGTTTCATTTAATATGAACCCAAAAAACATTCAGCAAGCTTATATTAAAGATAAGAATAACAAGATCTTGTTTAAGGATATAAAAGTTGTTTGGTTTAGAAAATTTGGATTTTTTAAAAGTTATGAAGGCACTCTTGGTAAGAATAATGACATCACAAGATATATTTATTCTGAATTTTCAATCATCCGGAACCATATTGTAAAATTATTAAAAGATAAAGATTGGCTGTTTAAAAGGAGTAATATGCTCACAAAAATTGAAATACTCAGCATGGCCAGCCAATATGGTTTAAATATTCCTGATAGTATAATAACTTCCGAGAAAAAAGAGCTGAATCGTTTTTTTGAAAAGCATCATTCTTCTATTATTACAAAATCAATTAACGAAGGAAAACATATAGAACACCTTTCCAAAACTTATGCTTTTTATACCCATAAGATAACTTCGTTAAAAAATGTTCAGGGAAAGTTTAGTCCTTCTCTTTTTCAAGAATATATTGAAAAAGAGTACGAACTAAGAATTTTCTTTTTAGATAACAAATTTTACCCTATGGTCATCTATTCCCAAAACAATGAAAAAACAAAAATTGACTTTAGAAATTATGATTTTGAAAACCCAAATAGGGTTGGATGTTATAAGTTGCCTGTGCATATAGAAAAAAAGCTTTTAACATTAATGAACACAATTGGGTTAAACACGGGATCTATTGACATGATTAAAAGTACAAACGGTAAGTATTATTTTCTAGAGATTAATCCTTCAGGGCAATTTGGAATGACAGGGCTTCCTTGCAATTACAATCTACATCAGAAAGTTGCTCAATATTTGACCAATAAATTAAATGAAAAATGACTAAAAAAAAATTAATTGAGGAAATACCCCATGAGTTCAAGGATAGCCTCCCCGTAAATGTGTTCTTTGCAAAAGGAAAGAACACATCTCCTATTAAAAGAAATGATTTGGTTTTTGTCTCTTCTCACCTATATAATACTAAAAAAATGAGATGTTATAATTTCTACAAACCTGCATTTATATGATACCTGATAAAAATAAGTATATCCGGTTTTATGATTCTTGTATCCCTGTAAAAGGGGTTCAAAGAGGAGTAATATATGATTTACAAAGAGATAATCTTTATTTTATTCCTAATTCAGTTATAGAGATGCTTACAGGAAATGTTAACAACAAAATCTCATCTATATATCGTGAATATTCATCCCAAGAAAGTTTAATAGACAAGTACTTAAACTACCTATTTGAAAATGAACTTATTTTTTTTACTGAAACTCCTGATTCTTTTCCTGAAATAAGCACAAATTATATAAAGCCTTTCTTTATAGATATCCTTTTTTTAGAAATAGACACTTTTTCTCTAATTAAAAGAGAAGTTTTAGAAAATATTGATTCTATAGGAGCTATTCAAATCGTTCTTTTAACCCACCGTAAAATCGATACGAAGATTATGAAGAGTATTTTGGAGATTATAAAAAATTCAAAGATTCAAATCATTAGCCTTGTTACAAAATATGATGAAAAAGTTGTTGCTGAATCCATACAATTACAATCCGTATTTCCAAGGTTACGGGAGATGACATTCTATGAAGCTCTAGAAAATGAGCCTCCTAATGAATCTATTAAATATAGTTTAGAAGATATTAACCAATTAATGACCAAAAGAATATCCAAAATGACAGATTTTATTTTGAATCTAGGAGGGTATTTAGAGTCTCTCAATTATAACTTGTTCTATAATCGAAAAGTTTATATTGATGACAAGGGAAACATAAAGCATTATTTTGGGGAAGCCAAAACCTATGGAAATATAGAGCAGGACAGTATTATAGATATAATAACTACTGATGAGTATAAAGAGTTATGGAAGATAACAAAAAATCAAATTGATGAGTGTAAACAATGTGAGTTTAGATACATATGTCCCGATAATCGAACTCCTATCAAAAAAAGTGGTGAAAAAAATTCTTATTTTCATGAAACAAATTGTAATTACAACCCTAGAACAGCTACGTGGAAGTAGTCTTAATTTTAGGTTTTTTATTTTATTCTTTTCTATATCTATAACGTTTATATCGTGCAAACCTTCCATAAGATCTTTTGCAAAATACAACTATTTTAATGGAGGGGATTTATACAATGATTCGTTAAAACTAAATGTCTCTTTTACTGGGGATATAGCGTTTTACTCCCCAAAAAGAAAAACCATAAAAAATGAGATACAAGGGTTAAAAGAACTTAAATATAAAAACTTGCTGGTTTCTGGTAAAACTTTTGTATCTCCCTTATACAATGTTTTGTTGTTTTACAATAACAAAGAAAAAAAACATGGCAGTTATGATACAGTAGTTGACACCTTACTTTTAAGCGGTCTTGACAGTAAAAGAGTGTTATACAAAAAAAAAATAAAGAACAAAAGTATATATCTCTATTTAAGTGCGTTAGGCAACCACAAGTCTAATATCACCCTATTACAAGACGGAAAATCAATGATTGAAACTGTACGTTTTGATGGCGACAAAAAAAAGGCGTTGAGTTATATGGACATATTTAATACGTATAAAGATGAAGATAATTACCTGTATGTGATGAATAAGTTTGATGAAGCCCCTATTGAAGGTAATGATTGGATGAAGTTTCAATTATTGGTTACAGTTTTATCAAATGACGCGGAATATGGGAGGTACAATGAAATGATTGACAGGTATGATTCTCCCCGAAGTAAACGCCTATCAGAATATATTGATCAAAATATCGACAAAATTAGTGCCGGCCAGGATGCTTTAACCAAAATTAAAAGAATAGCAGACAATCAAAAAGTTGTAATGCTAAACGAGATGCACTGGCACCCTAAGCACCGGATTTTAGCTCATAAACTTCTAAAGCCCCTTAAAGAAAGTGGTTATACATATTTAGCCGTTGAAGCATTGGACAAAGGCGTCGATAGTTTGTTGAACAAAAGAACATTTCCCATAAAAACTGCCGGATATTATACCAATGAACCTTATTTTGGGATTTTAATACGGGAAGCCTTAAAATTAGGGTATAAAATTGTAAGTTACGATGATTTTTCTTCGGGAGATAGAGAACAAGCTCAAGCAAAAAACTTAAAAAAAATCATTGATGAAGATCCCGAAGCAAAAGTTTTTGTTTATGCAGGAATCGACCATATATTAGAACACAATCCCCCTAAAAAAAGAATGGCCGAATATTTTAAAGAATATACGGGCATTGATCCCCTCACCATAGACCAGGTAGAAATAGTTGGTGATGCAGGCCATGAAGTTGCACTCATAGAGACGGGTTATTTTAAAAATATTGAAAAAATAAAGACTAATGTCGATTTCTTTGTCATTAATAACATAAAACCATCATTAACACAACTATATGATGCTTCTCAACTTTCTTCATATTGCATAAAAGAAAACATTATTAATAGACATAAAAATGAAGAACTCTTAATTTCAGTATATTTTCTGGATGAATATAAAAGATTTAAATCTAGTAGTGTTCCTATATTGAACAGGATAACTACAATCAATAATGATTCAGTTCACTTAACATTGCCTTTAGGAAATTACCATCTAAAAATAAGGGATGTTAAAAATAACCTCATTCTGGAAAAACAAATTACTATTCCTCAAAACATCACTAAATCAACAAATTAACATTTTCCTTTTTTACAATAATTGACTAAGGTCCGCTGCTGTATTTTGCCCTTTGTCTTTGTTATACCATAGCTGTAGATCCTGTTTGAACTCAGGGGTAAGTGTTCCATGTGTTTCTTTATAGGCTTTTACCATTCTTGTGGCTATAGAAGGCCTTGGCCCCCATGAATTTATAACTTCTTTGGTATTATTATCAATCATAATGAGTTTAGGAATGGATTTATTTCCATCTGTTAAAAACTGGCTCATTAATTCATCGTTTTCATCTCTCAGGATTACCTTAAAGTCAATCCATTCATTAAGGTTCGCTATTTTTTGCATCACCGGCATTGCATGGGCTGCATCACCGCACCAACTCTCCGTCAGTACCAGCCATGTAATATCACCCTTAAAGCTTTTGGCTTTTTCTATTACTTCCTCAGATAATTTAACTGTTTTATCCAAACGTTTCATTCGCCGGTCGTTCAGCATGGAATAATTGCTAAGGGCTTCTGTTTGTTCATTCCCTGTTGATTTTCCCTCTGAAACCAGTTCAGCTACCAATGTTCTGTATTCGCCATAAGTCATGGCTTTTTGGAGACTTTCTTCTAGTATATTTTCTATTGTGACTTGCATATTTTAAGCAAAATTAAAAATGTCTTGTTGTTTTTTAGGTAACAGTTGTTACATTAGTGGTTATTTTAATGAATCCTTACAAAAAATCAGATTATGGAAAAACACCGATGTGGCTGGTGTGTAGGCGACCCGCTTTATGAAGCTTATCATGACCAGGAATGGGGCGTTCCTGTATATGACGATGCTACTTTGTTTGAATTTTTAATACTGGAAGCTTTTCAGGCCGGATTGAGTTGGATTACTATCCTCCGGAAACGGGAAAATTTCAGGAAAGCATTGGATGGTTTTGATTATAAAAAAATTGCTGCCTATGGAGATGCTGATTATGAGCGTTTGCTAAACAATGAAGGCATTATCCGTAATAAACTAAAAATAAAGGCAACAATTACCAATGCACAAGCTTTTATGGACGTACAGAAAGCATTTGGCAGTTTTAGCAATTACATTTGGAGCTTTACCAATGGGAAACCAATACAGAATACTTTTAAAAGTTATAAAGATGCCCCCGCAAATACTCCATTATCGGATAAAATAAGTAAGGACTTGAAAAAGTGTGGGTTTAAGTTTGTAGGGACTACGGTTATCTATGCACATATGCAAGCTACCGGAATGGTAAACGATCATGAGGTGGGTTGTTTCAGATATGAAGAAGTTAAAACATTGTAGTTTTATTTAGATAGTAGTTTTAAAAAATCCGCTCGCGGAATTTCTTCAGCGCCCAAGCTGGCTAAGTGTTTAGTGTAAACCTGACAATCAATTAATTTATAGTTCTCTGAATATAATCTTTGCACTAAATGGATGAAGGCTACTTTGGAGGCATTGTTAATTATAGAAAACATACTCTCTCCACAAAAAATATGGCCTAAATCCACTCCGTACAACCCTCCTATCAATTCACTCTCTTTCCACACCTCTACAGAGGTAGCATGACCTGCTTCATGCAATTTACAATAGGCTGTTATCATATCTTTTGTAATCCACGTTCCCTTTTGATCTTTTCGTTTTACATGTGCACAATGGGTTATCACATCTTTAAAGGCTTCATTGTACGTAACTTGAAAAGTGTTGTTCCGCATTATTTGCTGCATGCTTTTAGAAATTTTCAGCTTGTTCGGAAATAACACCATTCTAGGGTCGGGGCTCCACCATATAATTGGAGTACCTTCTTCATACCAAGGAAAAATACCTGTTCTATACGCTAAAAGAAGCCGTTTTACGGAAAGGTTCCCTCCAATAGCTATAATGCCTTCTTTTGTTGCATTTTTTATTGAGGGAAATTTTATTTCTTCTGTTAGATGGTACATAAATTATTAAATGAATAAAGCATTTATTACTTTCTGTTCAAAAAAACACTTTTTTCTTTGAAGTCTTAATTATTTTATTGAAATTTGTGTTTGTCTTTGCACATAAATTTATTTTTCATCATTGCTTTTTGAGTTTGGTGTAAAGACATACCTAAAACCACAACATTAAGCCTTGGTGTATGCCGAGGCTTTTTACATTAATAACAGTCCTATTAGAAACACAGCCATGCCACACAACATTAGTAATAATGTGTAAGGTAAAATTTCTTTTGCCTTTAGTCTGGTAATCCCCAACAAGGGGAGTGCCCAAAAAGGTTGTAGCATATTAGTGATTTGGTCCCCGTATGCCATTGCCATTACTATTTTAGGCAATGAAACCCCAAGTTTTATAGCTGATTCTATTACAATAGGCCCTTGAATGGCCCATTGGCCTCCTCCACTGGGCACAAAAATATTTACCAATCCGGCACTGAAAAAAGTAACTATGGGCAATGTGGTGTCATTGGCAATGGAAACAAAAAAGCCGGCAATCTCATTGACCATTCCACTACTGCTCATAATACCCATAATCCCAAAATATAAAGGAAATTGAACAAGAATTCCTGTTGCTCCTTTTATGGCTTCATCCAATGCCTTTAAAAAGCTATGAAAGCTTCCGTGAAATAGTATTGCCATGCCTAACATAAAGAAGTTTAACAAGTTAGGTGTAATATTCAATGCGCTTAATGAAGAATGGTATTGTACAATGAATGTTCCAAGTATAATCGCTCCAAAGATAATCGCTGTTACCATAGAATAGTCCAGCCGCTCTGCTCCTTTAATGTTTTTAGCTGAAGAAGACTCAAAACGATATTCTTTTAAGTCCATCTTTGTATGTTTCGCTTTCTTCCCTATTTGAAATAGGATAAAGGGCACTATCACCAATAGCACCACAAACAGTGTTATATTCCACCAACTGAAAATAGTTTCCTGAGTAGAGATCAAATTAGGCAACTGTTCTAAAATATCAACATTTGAAATCCCTGTCATCAAATTATTTAAGTGCCCTTCCTCTGCTACTTTTAGTGGTGCTGAACCACTAAGCCCTCCATGCCATATCATTAACCCTACATAACCGGAGGCTCCAATAATAGGATAGTTTATCTCAATATTTTCTTGTTGTGCATGTTCTCCTATTTTTCGTGCTAGTATGGCTCCGAAAATCAGACCTAAGCCCCAATTAAAAAAAGATACCAGCATGGTGGTTACACTTACCAACACTGCTGCATTTGATGTATTGCTTGCATATCGCGTGATGTATAGAATAACCCTACTAATAGGTTTACTAAGTACTAATATATGCCCCAATACCAAAATCAGCATCATCTGATAGGCGAATACCAAAAGTCCCGTATTCCAGATTCCGCCTTCCCAATATTTGAGGATATTTACTGCATGATTTTGTCCTTCAGGGGAGGTTGTGAAAAAAAAGGCCAATACCATTGTAAGTAGCGTTAACAATACTGCTATAGTAAAAGGGGACGGCAAATATTTTTTAAAAAGTGTCTCAACTGTGTTGACAATATTCATATGTTATTAAATTTTTGTCAAAATACTACATTCATGCTAAAAAGAAAAAAGAGAGGTCTTAACCTCTCTTTTTTTAGTTAATCATTTTATTTTATGTGACTAAAATGGCAAATCGTCATGCTCTTCTTCTTTAAAGTCATTTGCAGGCTCAAAAGCATCCATGGGAGGTACCGACCCATTGTCAGGCATAGTATCTTGCTGCAGGTTTTCTATTCTCCATCCTTGAATGGAATTAAAATATTTTGTTTCTCCTTGAGGATTTACCCACTCCCTTCCTCTTAAATTAATACTGATTTTGGCTTGTTGCCCTACTTCAAAAGCATCTAATAAATCACATTTTTCTTGAATAAATTCAACCAAAATATGTTGTGGGTACTGTTCTTCTGTTGTAATGACCAGTTCTCTTTTTCTAAAACCATTGGCTCCATATGTTTTGGTTTCATCAATGAATTTAATTTTTCCTTGTATTTCCATAATTTTAATTTGCTAAAAGTACTTTCCATGCTGAAAGTATATCATCGTTGTTTAAATATTCTTGGGCCTTTTGATGTTTTTTAGTTTCATCATCGGCACTTAAAATTGTTTTTATTTCAATTGAATTATTTACAAAATCATCTACCTCCTCTTTTGAAGGCAGCTTCTCAATATTTCCTAATTTTCCTAAATCATTTCCTGTTAAGACATTACTATAACGAATAGCATCAGGAATTTGGTCAACCCCTATACCGGGTGTTGCTAATGGTTTTGGGACTTCAAACATTCCTTGATTTGCCCTACAGTACCAGTTTCTTCCCATTCTGCTTACCAAATCAATTTTGTGCTGGTCTATACTTTTATTTTCGTCTAAAACAGCTTCATTGATATGAATCTTTACTACCTCACAAAGAATCAGGTTCCCTGCTCCCCCTTCTTTTCCCAATTCTATGACTTCCCGGACTTTACATTCAAACTGAACAGGGGATTCTGCTACACGAAATGGTCTTACAATATCAGAAGACAACATTGTCAACCCTGATTTTTCAAATTCATTTATCCCTTCAGGGTATTCACTACTCGATAGTGACATTTGTTGAACAATATTATAATCGACCACATTTATGACTACTTCCTTTGTCCTTTTTATGTTTTCTAATGTATGCTTCGTTGTATTATCGCGCACCCGCCTGTTAGGTGAAAATATCATGATAGGAGGATTAGAGCTAAATACATTAAAAAAGCTGTACGGTGACAGGTTTGGAACTCCATCCTCATTTACAGTGCTGGCAAATGCAATAGGTCTTGGTGCTACTGCACCAAGTAGATATCCATGAAGCTTTGAGGTCGGTATTTCTCCCGGAATAATGGAATACATTTTCTTGCAATTTCTCTTACAAAAGTAACGAAAGTATAAGAGCTTAAAAAATGATTCGGTATGTAAACAATATTTCTAATGGTTTTACTTTATATTTAGTGTTAGAAACTTGTTATGTATGGCATTAGGCAATCGAAAAAATAATGTTAAGTGGATTCTTATTGTCTCTTCTTTCATAATTGTATCACTTATCTTATGGAATACATATGTGTTTTTTCAAAGAGTTAAAGAAGAAGAACGTACCAAAATGCAAGTATGGGCTGCTGCTCAACAAACACTTATTACAGCTACAGAAGATGCTAATTTAGAGCTTGCTCTTAAAATCATTGCTTCTAATACATCAAATCCTATGATCCTGGTAAATATAAAGGGTAAAGTGTTTACCAGTAATTTCGAAAAAAAGGAAATGGATAGCCTTTATATCCAGAAAAAAATAAAGGCTTTTTCTGCTCAAAATACCCCGATAGAAGTTGTAGATAAAGATGTAAAACTGGCAACACTTTATTACGGAAATTCTGAGCTTCTTAATAAGCTCAAATATTATCCTTTAGCATTGCTGCTCATTATTTTCTTATTTGGAGCTGTTATTTTCTTCTTTTACAGGACTTCTAAAGTAATGGAACAGAACAAATTATGGGCAGGAATGGCAAAAGAGACTGCACACCAAATAGGCACGCCACTTTCTTCGCTGCTCGGTTGGGCTGAAATACTAAAAACTGAAAATATTGATGCTTCCATCACAGAGGAAATTGAAAAAGACATTGGCCGTTTACAGACCATTGCTGAGCGTTTTTCCAAAATAGGATCAGTCCCTGTACTTAAAAAAATGGATGTTGTAACCCAAACAAAAGAAGCTTATAATTATTTAAAAGCAAGAAATTCAAAATTAATCCGTTTTGAGTTTAATGCCCCTAAAGAACCTGTCCCTGTTCTCTTGAACCCTCAGCTATTTAGCTGGACCATCGAGAATTTAGTAGTGAATGGTATTGACGCTATGAAAGGACAGGGTACTCTAAATATTAGTGTCATACCTGATGGGGGATATGTAAAAATATTGATTACTGATACCGGGAAAGGCATTTCAAAAAAAAATCACAAAAAAATATTTGCTCCAGGGTTCACTACTAAAAAAAGAGGTTGGGGATTAGGCCTTTCATTGGTAAAGCGAATTGTAGAAGATTACCATAAAGGAAAAATCAGTGTAGTATCTTCTGAAATGGATAAGGGTACTACCATGGAGGTTTTATTAAAAATAATTACATAATGTTTACTTCTGAAGAACGACAAGTCCCTATTAAAGATATTCCCTTGACGAACAACTGTCCAGTTTGTTTTTCAAATGATGGTTTGATCCTATCGTTCCATCAAAAACTTATTAAAACACCTTTTTTGGTTAAAATTACTGATGAAATTAGTAAAACCGTAGCCTGTGAAAAGTGTGGTTCTCCTATTTACCCTGTTGATTGGGACAATGATATGGAGCGTGTGCTGTCTTATTATGAAAAACTTGTAGAACCCAAGAAAACATCTTCAAGGTATACTTTTTTTGCTCTAATTAGTATTGTTATTGGCCTACTCGCTGTCAGCGGGATACTCTTATGGTTAATATATGTTAATTGATTTTTGATTGTATTTCCTTTGCCAATAACTCAAATTCCTGAGGCGAAAGGGTTACTTTGTGTTGAAAAGTCATTTCTTTCATATCGTTTAACGGGATAAGGTGTACATGTACATGTGGCACTTCTAACCCCACTACAGCTACTCCAATACGTTTACAAGGGACTATTTTTTCTAATGCTTTAGCTACTTTGCGAGAAAACTTCATAAGCCCTTCATACATGGTTTCATCCAAATCAAAAATCTTATCTACTTCTTTTTTAGGAATGCATAGTGTGTGCCCTTTTGCATTGGGGTTAATGTCTAAAAAAGCGAAAAAACGTTCATCTTCCGCTATTTTGTAGCAAGGTATTTCTCCATTTATAATCCTTGTAAATATGCTCGCCATTATTATTCCCTGGTAATTTCTAATATCTCAAATTTCAGCGTTCCATTGGGAACACTTATTTCTGCTATTTCCCCTACTGATTTACCTAACAAGCCTTTTCCTATAGGTGAGCTCACTGAAATTTTTCCTGTCTTTAAATCTGCCTCACTCTCAGCCACCAACTTATAGGTCATTTCCATACCATTTATTTGATTCTTGATCTTTACCGTAGATAATACCAATACTTTAGATACATCTAATTGTGATTCGTCTATCAGCCTTGCATTGGATAATGTTTCTTCTAATTTCGAGATTTTCAATTCCAAAAGCCCTTGTGCTTCTTTGGCAGCATCGTATTCCGCATTTTCAGACAAATCCCCTTTATCTCTGGCTTCAGCAATTGCTTGTGATGCCTTAGGCCGCTCTATACTTTTTAAGTGATCGAGTTCTTCTCTTAATTTCTTTAAGCCTTCTGCTGTATAGTATGATACATTGCTCATAACCTCATCTTTTATAAATACAAAAAATCCCCTCAACGAGCGGATTCAAAACAAATATACAAAATTTTTATTCAATTTGCTTTTTTGTGTACCTTGCATTAAAAGAAAAAATAATGAGGAAGAAGTTCATGTTTATTACCACTTTGTTGTTCATTGCTTGCAGTGGCGATAGTTCTTCCGATAGAAACCCATTTTTACAAGAAATTGGTTTTAGATTTGAAATTAATCTAAACCTGCCTTTATATAATAGCCTGAACACTATAGGAAATGCTGTCTATATAGGGAATTCCGGAGTAGGAACACGTGGTATTTTTGTTATTAACACTGGCTTAGGGAATAATCCATTTTTTGCTTGGGAAGCAAGCTGCCCTAACCATGCCCCCAACAATTGCTCTACAATGACGATTGATGGTGGAACCAATTGTGTCTGTGCTTGTGAAGATTATGAATATAGTTTATTCAACGGACAATTACTGAGTGAGCCCCAAGCAGAACGCACTTATGGGTTGTTAAATTATCGAACTACTATAGTTGGTGACATTGTTACTATTTCTAATTAAGCTTCTTTTTTATTAAAACTTAAACGTAACGCCTGCAAGAAAGTTGATTCCTGCTTGCGGGTAAAAACCAGCTCCTTCAACTGTTGTTACCGTTCCCGGATTCGAGAAATCATCATCAAAAGTAAAAAAGAAACCATTAGATTCATACTGCTCATCAAAAACATTGTTTATAAGGGCATTAAATACAATTGATTTAAAAAATGCCCTTGTTTTCAGCTCATATTGCAGGTTAATGTCATTCACAAAATAGCTCTCCAGTATTGATGAGGCTGCATCAATATTTCCCATATACTGCTTCCCTACATATTTTGACAAAAATGATAGTTGTACGCTTTCAATCGGTCTATAGGCAAGTATATTTCCGGCTATGATCCCGGGAGAATACGAAATATGTGTTTCTCCTAAATTTTGAAGTACGCCATCTTTTTGAAAAACAAAATCAATATTGCGGTTGGTACTTAATGCTATATTAGGTTGTATTGTAAATTTATCAGAAAGTTTGACGTTGGCATCTATTTCAAGACCTAAGCGGTAACTGTCGCCACTATTTGCCCGGATAGGGAATCCCGAATTGTCCAGCTCCCCTGTAAGCACTAATTGATTTTTATAGCGCATATAATAGATATTGGTATTTATCTGAATTTCAGGAGTAATATAGCGCCATCCTAGTTCGTAATCGTTCAATTGTTCGGGTTCAGGATTGCCATTTTCATAATCTGTCCTGTTAGGTTCCCGATTGGCACGGGCATATGAAAAATAGAAATTGTTTGATCTGTTGAGCTGATAGGTCAGCCCCGCTTTAGGATTGAAAAAACTAAAGCTATCATCTACACCAAAAGGAACATTTCCGAGAAGGCTCCCTTCTGCTTCATAAGTGACATGCCTCCATTGAAGGTCTCCGAATAATGTTATTTTATCGGATAATTGATAGTTTATTTTTCCATACATATTAAAATCTGTTTTGAAAGAAATGCTCTCGTACAAGTGATCAAAAGGTTCTAAATTGCCTGCATAGCGTGCCCAAATAATTTCCCCGAAATGATCACCTATGTAACGGTTCCATGCACCACCAAATACCACATTTATATTTTGATCTTTGTAGTTTACAGAGAATGTAGTTCCATAAAAATCATTATCAAGCCAACGTCTTCGCACATTATCTGTCGCATTAATAGATTGCCCATCTATAACAACAGGGGCTAATCCTAAAAAATCAAATGTAGCATCCGGTGAAAACAATACATTGTTATAATACCATTCATCTACATATTCTTCAAAGAATCCCCTGCCTAATGTATAATGGAAAGCAAGGTTTGTGCTCCAGTTATCGTTTATTTTTTCATTCCAATGAAGTTGTGCATGGTCTTGTCGATAATTATCCACTTGTTCTTCATAAAACCCAATAAAATTGCCGTTTTCATCAAATTGCTGCCCTGCAGCGTTAAATCTCCTATCCGTCTTCAATGTTTGTTTATCAACTCCAAACCACGATTGATAGGTAATTTCATGTCCGCCAAATACCACTGCCTTTATCAGTCGATGCTTATCTACATAGGCTCCTTGCAGAAAATAGGATTTTAAATCAGCTGAGGCCCTATCTACATAGCCATTTGATTTTATAACGGATAACCGGCCCGCTAATTCAAAATGGTTGTTAAGCTTTCCTGTGGCGAATTTAAGTGTGTGCTTTCTAGAGTTAAAACTTCCGTAAGAATTGGAAATTTCTCCTGAAGCTTTCTCTGAAACAGCATCTGTTAAGAGATTCAAACTGGCTCCAAAAGCTCCTGCGCCATTTGTAGAGGTTCCCACACCGCGTTGCAATTGTAAGTTTTCTACAGAGGAGGCAAAATCCGGAAGGTTTACCCAAAAAGTACCTTGTGACTCGGCATCATTGTATGGAATGCCATTAATAGTGATATTAACACGTGTGGCATCGCTCCCCCTAACACGGATACCTGTATACCCTATGCCCGTACCTGCATCAGATGTAGTGACTACAGAGGGCAAAAAATTCATGATAAAAGGAATGTCTTGACCTAAATTTCGAGATTGAAAATCTTCTTTCTTTAGATTAGAAAATGTTACAGGTGATTGATTGGTTACACGAACCGCCGAAACCAAAACTTCATCTAACTTTATGGTTTCTTTTTTTGTAGAATCGATAACTGCTTTTTCCTGCCCTTTTGTTGTGAATACACAAAATAATGCGACACTTAAAAAAATAACTATGTTTTTCATTCGTAATGTATTGTACAAATAAAAGGGGTTGTTATTCTTATGTTAAACTAATTTTTGAGATTCCCTCATCTTGATCTTACCAAAATGTTGAAAACGGCAATGTATTTTACGGAATTCTTTAATTCCGCCCTTTCCCTTGGCAGCATTACCCGCCCAGGTTCGTTGGGTATGATCTCAGCTTTTTTTCATTCTTGTTTTCTGAACAAAAATTCAGCACCCCTTTGAGATAAGGCAAAGATATAATTTATTTAGGATACCTGATGTGTTGATTTTAGTAAATCATTAATAGTTTTTACCGGATTGAAGGTAATCAACGGCACTTCTACAAAAATCGTGTTCCAATGTGCCATAGCACCATTCCAAAGTCCCGGTAATTCTAATGCCTTTATGGGGGTTCCTTTATATGTTTTGTGACTAATGAACCCTTGAGACGGGTCTACATAATCTAATAAATTGTATTTTTCCCCTTTATAATTTCTCACTCCACAAACCAAATCCACAGGATTAAAATGTGTAACTGTTTTTAAGATTTCTTTTTGCTTTTCATTGCTCTTATCAATTTGAACAGATTCAATGATCTGTAGTGATACTTGTCCTTTTTCATCACGCACCCAAAAAGGACCGCCTCCGGGTTCTCCTTCATTTTTTACCATCCCACAAACCCTTATTGGCCTGTCAAGGCAACTTTTTAAATATGCTATTTGGTTTTCCCCTGAATATTTATTAAAATCTGCCGTAATGGAATGGTTTAATTCTTTTTCCAAGAAAGTCATTATTTCTTTTAATTCTGCTTCATTTAGAGTTTTTTCATCTAGCATTTTTGCGTAATTAAATGTTTTTTCCTGAACCTCTATGAGTTTTCCGGCTAACATTTTTTTATAATTAGCTATTTCATTTTTGTATTTACTAACTACTACGTTGTCAATATTCTTAATAAAAAGAATATCTGCATCTTGTTCATTAAGGTTTTCAATAAGTGCTCCATGACCTGAAGGCCTAAAAAACAAGATCCCTTCTTCATTTCTGAATGGTTCATTTTCAAATGTTACTGCAATAGTATCCGTTGATGGTTTCTGATATGAGAACGAGACATCGAAAGACACATCCGTTTGTTTTGCTATTGTCCTTTTTAGTTCATCTAGCGTTTTTCTAAAAAGATTATTATGTGTTTCAGAAATAGTAAAATGCAATGTTGCCATGCTTTTTGTTTCACAGTACTTAATTGCTTCGTACAAATGTTCTTCAAAAGCAGTGGCTATGTGGTTATTGTACTTGTGAAAAGGCAACAGCCCTTTTGGATAATTTCCATAATACAGTCCATCCGCCGTCAACATTTCTTGTACAAAAAGATATTTTTGATAATCTTCTGATGTATTTGATTGTAAATAATTCTTTGAAGCCAACTTCTGCATCACTTTTTCGTAAAATGGTAATTTTTCCAGCCCTACAAAAAAAGTCTTTATTTCATGAGCTTTATTTTTATTCAGATATGCATTAAAACTTTCTTTTTCTATATTAAATGTTTCTAAAAATTTAAAAAGTGATTTAAACATGCGGGTAGCTGCACCCGATGCAGGAACAAACTTAAGTAGCTCCAGAGAGTCCTTCTTAGCATTGAAAGTTGAAATATATTGCTGTTTTTCTTCTTCGGAAAATCTGCATATTCCATTTCCTATAGTTGCAGCATCCACTAACTGCACAAACGGAATCCCTTTCTTAAATGTTTCTATTTGGTGTAAAACCTGTTGTGCTGTAATTCCTTTTTCTTGAAACTGTTCTAAATCTTTTTTATTAAACATTGGCTTGCAATAATTTATCTATGGTAGTAATGGCTGTTTTAAGTCTTTCTTTTTTTGTTCCTGTTAGTATTTGATACGAACGGTTATAACGATCGAGCGTATTTTTAAAATGATTGAACATTTCCATTCGTTGGTCCGGTTTGTCTCGTAAATCATCTTTTTCCCACGGAGTATCAATATACGTTAAAAAATAAAAATCATAGTTGTTCTGTAGGGCGAATTTTTCTAATTCCGGATCGCAGCTTCCAGTATAATACACTTCTGAATAGACTTTGGTCTCTAACAAATCTGTATCACATATCAATATCTGCGATGCTTTCATGGTAAGCTTGTTTTCCAATCGAATTTGCCCTTCGGCTATGGAGATTAAGTCCTTTGGCTCGCAGGTTTTTTGTTTATTGTCCCATTTATTTTGTAGGTATTCACGGGCATACTCAGGGACCCAAACAGTATTATAATGTTTGGCCAATTGCTTTGAAAGCGTGGTTTTCCCGGTAGATTCCGGACCAAATAATACTATTTTTATGATGTTGCTGGGTTGCTGTTTAAGTTTTTCTTCCATGAAATGTATCCTTGAACGGCCAGTATCGTAAAAATTAAATACTGCAAAGATAACATTCCCAAACCTCTATAGGCATATAAAGGAACAGTAATGACATCGCCCAGTATCCATAATGTCCAATTCTCTATTTTCTTCGTTGCCATGTACCACATAGCCGTAAAAAAGATCCCTGAAGTAAAAATATCAATGTAGTTTTCTGTTTTTATTTCATAATCAAAAAATTGATATACGCCGTATGTGATAAAGATTGTTATGAAAAATAATATAACCCCAATACTTTTTTCTTTTGTATTTGTCCTCGAAATAGGGATTATATATTTTTCATCTTTTTTCCTCGACCAGTTATACCATCCATAAATACTCATCAGGGAATAATATCCATTCATAGTCATATCACCAAAGTAACGGGCTTCATAGAGTAGATATACCGTAATGGTTGTTGCTATAAGTCCTGTGGGGTATACCCAGATATTTTCTTTTTTAGCACAATACACACTTAAAATCCCAAATACAAAAGCTACTGCTTCTAAAATAATGAATAGTGTAGATGTGTTTTTATATGCCTCTAAAAAGAAATCGTAAGGTGAATTCATTCAGCTAGTATTTTATGTCTTTGCCATAAATGCAAGAATTCTTTTTACAATACCGCTTTTATGGTCTAATGAATCTCTGTGAAAATTGATCAAAATTGCTAGCATATTACTCAAACTTTTGACTTCAATGCATACGCACACATAAAACCATCAACAGGAAAATAATGTACCTTATATTTTTGAACCGTTCCTCTATAAAAAACCCAAGCTACTGTTTTTCCTTCTTCTAGGTCAAAAGGGATTACTTTTGTATGCTTCTTAAAACTCATCCCCTTAGTGGCAAAATCTTTATACATACTTTCCTTTGCACACCAAATAACGCTTAATTTTTCTGTGAGCCTTTCATTACTGAGGTAGTTCCATTCATAACCCACAAATTTATGAGCAATCTTTTGGATTTTGTCCCGTTGTTTTTCAATATCAATTCCCACTCCAATATTACTGCTTATTATGATTCCTGAAAAAATAAAAGAATGTGTTATGGAAATATGGGTTCCATCCTTTAAGTGTGGCTTCCCATTGTTATCATAAAACAAATCAGAAGATTTATAGCCGGCTGCTTTTAATAATTGACGGACACTTAAAAATCCCCGACGATGAATCTCAGACTTCATATGGCTCAACCGTTCTTTACAATTTTCCGTTAATTCAATTCCTTCTAAAAGGATTTCATAAGGTTCTTCTATCTTCCATATCAATAAGTTAGTGGTAGAATTGATTGTTATAGTTTTATAAAGAGGCATTTCTTTTCGAAGTTATTATGTACCTTTGCAGTCTAAAATAGCTTAACAAAGATAACAATATGAGTACAAAGACTATCCCGTATGTAGCATGTAAAGTAAAAGATATGTCACTAGCTGAATGGGGAAGAAAAGAAATCGAATTAGCAGAAGCTGAAATGCCTGGTTTAATGGCACTTCGTGAAGAATACAAAAATGAGCAGCCTTTAAAAGGAGCTCGAATTGCAGGTTGTTTACATATGACCATACAAACAGCCGTGCTTATTGAAACCCTTATAGAATTAGGTGCTGAAGTTACTTGGAGTTCCTGCAACATTTTCTCTACACAAGATCATGCTGCTGCTGCTATTGCTGCTGCTGGAATACCCGTATACGCATGGAAAGGTATGACAGAAGAAGAGTTTGACTGGTGTATTGAACAAACACTGTTCTTTGGAGAAGAAAGGAAACCACTCAATATGATTCTGGACGATGGTGGTGATCTCACTAACATGGTTCTAGACCGCTACCCTGAATTAGTCTCTGGTATTAAAGGGCTTTCTGAAGAAACTACTACCGGAGTCCATAGGTTATATGAAAGAATGGAAAACGGCACGTTGCCTATCCCGGCCATTAATGTAAATGATTCTGTTACCAAATCAAAATTTGATAACAAATATGGTTGTAGAGAAAGTGCTGTAGATGCTATTCGTAGAGCTACTGATGTAATGCTTGCCGGTAAGCGAGTAGTCGTTTGTGGCTATGGTGATGTAGGTAAAGGAACTGCTGCCTCTTTTAGAGGAGCTGGTGCTATTGTAACTATTACCGAAATTGACCCTATCTGTGCATTACAAGCAGCCATGGATGGTTTTGAGGTGAAAAAACTTGACAATGTGGTTTCTAAAGCCGATGTAGTTATTACCACTACCGGAAATAAAGATATTGTTACTGGCCGTCATTTTGAAAAGATGAAGGACAAAACCATTGTTTGTAATATTGGGCATTTCGATAACGAAATTGACGTTGCATGGTTAAAGAAAAACCACGGAGACACCTTTGTAAATATCAAACCTCAAGTAGATAAATATACTGTGAATGGAAATGATATTATCTTATTGGCTGAAGGCCGATTGGTAAATCTTGGTTGTGCTACCGGCCATCCAAGTTTTGTAATGAGCAACTCATTTACCAATCAAACATTGGCACAAATTGAATTATGGAATCACATTGATAAATATGAAAACAAAGTGTATATGTTGCCTAAGCACTTAGACGAAAAAGTGGCTCGCTTGCATCTTGATAAAATAGGTGTAGAATTGGAAACACTAAATGAAGATCAGGCAAAATACATTGGCGTTAAAGTAGAAGGGCCCTATAAACCTGAATATTATAGGTATTAAAAAGACTTCAAATCTATATAAATCAATAAAAAAACCTTTTTCAATTGAAAAAGGTTTTTTTATTACTTATTAAATCTTACTGTTTTTCTATTTCTATGCCTCAAAAGGCTCAATAGAAACATATGATTTGTTGTCTTTCTTTTTAGTGAATTTTACAACCCCATCAACTTTGGCGTGTAATGTATGGTCTTTCCCCATATACACATTCTCTCCCGGATGATGCGCCGTACCACGTTGTCTTACAATAATATTTCCAGCAATAGCTGCTTGCCCTCCATATATTTTAACGCCCAAGCGTTTGGATTCTGACTCTCTACCGTTCTTGGAACTACCTACACCTTTTTTATGTGCCATCTTATTTCGGTTTTAATAGTGTATAATATATTACTTATTTAAAGCAGCAATTAAATCAGCTTTTTTCATAGAAGAAATACCTTGTATCCCTTTTGCTTTAGCCATTTCTTTTAATTCTGCTACTGTTTTTTTACTTAAATCTGCTGCCGGTTTTACTTCTTTTTTAGCCTTAGGGGCAGTAGTTTTCTTTGTTTCAGTTGCCTTCTTGGCCTTTGGCTTTTCAGTTATAGCTTCCTTAGCTTTTGCCACCTCCTTCTTAGGAGCTGCTGTTGCTTTAGACGCTTTTTTAGCTCCAGAAGCCACAATGCTTTCAATCAAAAGCTCTGTTAAATATTGTCTGTGGCCATTTTTAACACGGTATCCTTTTCTCCTTTTTTTCTTGAAAACAATGACTTTATCACCTTTCAAGTGTTTTACGACTTTTGCCTCTACTGCGGCTCCGTCTATAGCCGGGGCGCCAATAGTTACTTTCCCCGCATCGTCTAAAAGAAGTACATTATCAAAAGATACCTTACTTCCTTCGTCATTGGATAAACGGTGAACGTACACTTTTTGGTCTTTTGCAACTTTAAATTGCTGCCCTGCTATCTCTACGATTGCATACATAGTGTATTGTTTAATTAAATTGACATTAATAACACCTATTCAATAGGCGGGTGCAAATATACATCTAATTCATTAAACTGCAAACCGTTTATGTTTTTTGAGCTGCTTTTTTTGTGGTGTTCCAACTGGGCTTAAATTTTTGCATAAAAGTGAGCGTCAGCACCACGCTAGAAGCAAATCCTTCTACTGCCAATACAAATAACAAAATTCCCGGGCCTTGATTGTATTCCTTCATCCAGCTATCCATTAACTTTTCAGTAAATGTAGGGTCTAAATGAAACATATATACTGCCATGAACACCACAAATACTATGGTAGCCAAAAACCCGGTATATAGCCCTGTGCGGAACCCTCCATAATAATTGAAATTGCTCCCTTCAATAAGCCTCCTGAAACGGATAGAAGCATATATTCCATATGCAACAATCACCCCATTAAGTATTCGAAGCCACGGATTTTCATGCAAGCCAAAAAGTTTTACAAACAAAAAATAGAAAATCAATACGATTGCTGTAATGATTCCATAACGGATATGTATTTTATGTGTATTCATTTTCTTTGTTTTTATATAATAATATCGTTTACAACCATTTAAATTACAAAAAATACCATTTTCATCGCTTAATTTCTTGTTAATTTCAATAACTAATAGTTAAAATTATCGATTATTATTTACATTTGCGACGACCTTGTTTTGTGTTAAAATTCGTAATAAATTTTGACTTTTAAGGCCAAACGATCTAACTAAAATTATTAAATCTACATTCATAATGAAAAAAAGAACACTGATTATGATTGCTGTGGTATGTATAGGTTCCATACTAAATGCACAGCAAGTAAATTTTGAAGAGTATGACCTTGATAATGGCATGCATGTAATCTTACACCAAGACAATACTGCACCTATTGTGGTAACTTCTGTTGCATACCATGTAGGTGCAAAAGATGAAGATCCTGAGCGTACCGGGTTTGCACACTTTTTTGAACACTTATTGTTTGAGGGGACTAAAAATATTAAAAGAGGGCAATGGGACAAGATCGTTACATCAAACGGTGGTCGAAACAATGCAACTACCAATGATGACCGCACCTATTATTATGAGGTTTTTCCTTCCAATGCCTTAGAAGTAGGCCTATGGATGGAATCTGAACGCTTACTCCATCCGGTTATTGAGCAAGTGGGGGTTGATACCCAGAATGAAGTGGTTAAGGAAGAAAAAAGACTACGTGTTGACAATCAACCTTATGGAAATATTTTAGCTGAAGTAAAGAAAAATATGTTTAAACAGCATCCATACCGTTGGACGACCATTGGATCTATGGATCATTTGGATGCTGCTACATTGGATGAATTTCTAGCTTTTAACAAAAAATTCTATGTTCCTAATAATGCTGTATTAGTTGTCGCCGGCGATATTGACATTGCTAAAACAAAAAAAATGATACAGGATTATTTCGGAACCATCCCAAAAGGAGCAGAGATCCACCGAAATTTTCCCAAGGAAGATCCCATAACAGAGGAGTTTACAGCAAGAGCTTACGATCCTAACATTCAAATCCCAGCTATTGTAGCCTGCTATAGAACTCCTGATTTTACTACCCGTGATTCCAGAATCCTTGACATGATTTCTACTTATTTGAGTGGCGGGAACAGTTCTAAGCTCTATAAAAAGCTGGTAGATGATAAAAAAATGGCATTAGCCGTACAAGCTGTAAACCTGAGCCAAGAAGATTATGGTATTTATGCTTTGTTTGCTTTACCTCTTGGCAATGTAACATTAGATGCACTTGTTGCGGAATTTGATGAAGAAATTGAGAAATTGCAAACAACATTAATCTCAGAGAAAGACCATCAAAAATTATTAAATCAGTTTGAGAGTCGCTTCGTAAATGCAAATGCGAGTGTAGAAGGTATTGCCGGTTCCTTAGCAAATTATTATTTACTGTATGGTGACACGAACTTAATCAATACAGAAATAGAGCTCTACAGGTCCATCACAAGAGAAGAAATTCAAGAGGTAGCCCTCAAATACCTGGGCAAAGACCAGCGTTTATTACTAAATTATTTACCAGAAAGTCAAAAAGAAAACCAATAGATGATGAAAAAGACCGTATTATATATTTTTATATTGGCTGCTTTTGCGGTCAATGCGCAAATAGACCGCACCAAACAACCCACTCCGGGACCTGCTCCGGTTATTAATTTGGGCACTCCACAAACCTTTCAATTAGCCAATGGCCTTAAGGTATTGGTCGTGGAGAACCATAAGCTTCCTCGGGTTTCTTATACTTTGACCATTGACAACCCCCCGCATACAGAAGGCGCTAAGGCTGGTGTAGGGCAATTGATGGGCAGTTTATTGGGAAAAGGGTCTGCTTCAATAGATAAAGACACCTATAATGAAGAAGTTGATTATATGGGCGCTGTTATCAGTTTTAATGCAGAAGGTGGGTTTGCAAGAGGGCTTTCTAAATATGCCGAACGCGTATTAGAGCTTATGGCCGATGCAGCTATCAACCCGAATTTCACAGAAGAAGAATTCAATAAAGAAAAAGATCTTTTATTGGAGGGGTTAAAATCAAATGAAAAAAGTGTAACTACTGCAGCCCGAAGGGTGGAAACAGCATTGGCCTATGGATTAAAACACCCTTATGGTGAATATGTTTCTCAAGAGACTGTAAACAATGTTACTTTAAATGATATAAACACATACTATCGGAATTACTTTGTTCCCAAAAATGCTTACTTAGTTGTTGTGGGCGATGTTGATTACAGAACTGTTGAACAACAAGTGACTAAATACTTCGGAGGGTGGGAAAAACGTGCTCCTTTATCAGTGTCTTATTCAAAGCCAAAAAATCCTTTATATTCCCAGATCAACTTTTTGGACATGCCTAATGCCGTGCAATCCGAAATTGCAGTGCAAAATGTTGTTGACCTTAAAATGACGGATGAAGATTATTTTCCGGTACTAATTGCAAATAAAATACTTGGAGGAGGAGCTGAAGCAAGGCTTTTTGTGAATCTCAGAGAAGATAAAGGCTATACGTACGGGGCTTATTCAAATGTTGGTGCTGATAGGTACGCTTCTCGTTTCAGAGCATCTGCAAGTGTTAGAAACGCTGTTACGGACAGTGCTGTTACCGCATTTTTAGATGAATTATACCGAATTCGAAATGAAAGGGTCTCACAACAAGACCTCATTTTAGCAAAGGCAGATTATGTAGGAAGCTTTGTGATGGCACTTGAAAGGCCGGAAACTATTGCTCGATATGCCTTAAATATTGAAACTGAAGGATTGCCAAAGGATTTTTATGTCAGTTATTTATCTAAAATAAATGCAGTAACTGCCGAACAAGTGCAGGAAGCAGCCAAAAAATACTTCTCAGTAGATAATATGCGTATTGTAATTACCGGAAAAGGCAGTGACGTATTAAAATCATTAGAAAATTACACTTATAAAGGAAAGCGGATTCCGATCAGCTATTTTGACAAATATGCCAATAAAATAGATCGTCCGGTATATGAGGTAAAAACCCCTGAAGGTGTTTCTGCGAAATCAGTTATTGAAAAATACATCAATGCCATTGGAGGGAAGAAAAAAGTAGAAGCGGTCAACTCCCTGTTTATAAATGCGGAAGGCAATGCACAGGGCATGGCCCTAAATATGGAGGTTAAAGTCACTAGTAAAAACCAGTTTGCCATGGATTTAAAGATGATGGGGAACTCTTTAAGCAAACAAGTTATAAACGGTGACTCCGGATATATAATGGCACAAGGGCAACAAATGCCCATTCCGGAAGAAGAATTTAGTAAAATAAAAGATGCTTCATTGCCTTTCCCCGAGCTCTATTACCTTACTAAAGATGACCTCGTAATAGATGGAATTGAAGATTTAGAAGGGAAAAGCGCCTATGTTGTTAAAGTTGCCGATAATAAAGTAAATTATTATGATGTTGAAACAGGTTTGAAAGTGAAAGAAATCACTACGATTGAAGCGCAGGGACAAGTAATCACTCAAGAGGTTGGACTTGGAAATTATCAGGAAGTATCGGGGATTTCATTTCCTTTTACACAAAAACAATCTTTTGGTCCTCAGAGTATCGAGTTTACTATTAAGGAAATAAAAATAAATGAAGGCGTTACCGAAGAAGATTTTAAATAAAGTAATGCTTCTCTAAATTTACCAAACCTCACAGGTTTAATACTTGTGAGGTTTATTTATTAACCCTATTTTTCTTGTTTGACAGATAAACCCCGACAATGATAATTACCCCCCCTATCAATTGATAAATGTCTAATTTTTCTCCATCTAACAATCCCCATAAAACAGCAACCAAAGGCATCATATAAGTGACTGATGATGAAAAAACAGGGGTTGAAATACTAATGAGTTTATTAAACACTACTTTGGCCATTGCCGTCCCAAAAAAGGATAGAATAACTACATAAACCAATCCTATTTGCATTTCAGAAGACGACGCTACTGTACTAAAAAAACCTGTAGTATATAATATTACCAATGCTGGAAAGAAAATCAATAAAAATGTTCCGGCAGTAATACTCATTGCACTAAGATGCTCTAAATGTACTTTTATCATGTTAACATTCAATGCATATCCTATGGACGCTAAAATTATGAGAATACTATACCAATTATTTTGACTTGTATTGATATCTGAACAAGAAACAATTAGGATAACTGTCCCCAACAACCCCAGTATAATTCCTAGTATTTGTTTTTTGGTTACTAAAACTCCATAAAATAATACTCCGGTTATAAATGTATTTAGCGGTGTGAGCGAATTTAATATAGATGCTACTGCACTATCAATACGGGTTTGTGCAATTGCAAATAAAAATGGTGGGAAAAAAGAACCCAAATATCCTGACCATGCAATCCACTTCCAATCTTTCTTTTTGATTTTCTTTAAGCTCCCAAAACCCACAGAAAACAAGAAAAAAGTAGTAAAGAGTATTCTCAGTGCACCTAATTGATATGGTGACAATCCTATTAATGCCTTCTTTATAAGAATGAATGAACTCCCCCATATAATGGAAAGCAAAATAAGATAAAACCACTTTGTTGCCTGAACACTCACTTAATAAGATTTTCAGTTATATGCAAATATGTAGGTTATATATAAGGAAATTAATGAGGTAGGTTATATTTTTTATGAATATCCCATTTTACTAATTCTTCCTCCACTCCATACTTTCTATTATCTTTTTGATATCTTTTTTAAGATAGGCAACTGCAGGCAGTATGGAGTCATAATTAGGTTTAGCATAAAAATATAATGCCCCAGTCAAAAAATGTGTTGTGCTATCTGTAATATAAAATTGTGATTGTGAAGCTGCATCACCATCTATTTCATATAACATCCCATACACTTTTTTTTCTTCATTTATATAGGGTTGCTCTATAATCGCATCTGCTTTTACGACATGTTCATAGGTGAGCTTTTGTGCATCTCGTAACAAACTGTCTAAATTATTTTCTATTTGCATATAGGTAATATGAACTGTGGCTTTCATTGCCGAATATGTAATTTCTACATGGCAATCTTTTAAGTTTTTTGCTTGAGCTATGGAATTTTTTTCAAAAAAATAAGGACACTTTGTTGTAAACGATTCATAAGCAGCGTTTGGATATTCTAACCTAAGCATTGCTTTAGGCTTTGGGAGTGTCTCCTTCTTACAAGCACCAAAAAAAAGAATCGTTAAGAAAATAAAAAGCCATCTTGCTTTCATGATTGTACGCTTACTTTAATCTGTTTAATCCGTTTTCGGTCTAACGCTTCTATTGTAAACGCATATTGATTGAATGTTATTTTATCCCCTCGTTTTGGAAACTTGCCAGCAATCTCCAATACAAATCCGGCAATGGTCTCTGATTCTCCTTTCTGATGCTCAAAGGGTTCTTCATCTTGCACCTTAAGTACTCTATAAAAATCTTTCAGAGACGTTTTCCCTTCAAAGACATAATTATAGTCGTCTAACTTCGAATAAATAAGATCTTCATCATCAAACTCATCACTTATTTCTCCCATTATTTCTTCTATGATATCCTCTAAAGTTACCAGTCCGGAAGTACCCCCATATTCATCAACCACAATCGCCAAGTGATTTTTCATTTCTTGAAACTCCCTTAAGAGGTCATCCAGTTTTTTATTTTCAGGAATGAAATAAGCTTCTCTTTTCAGTTTTACCCAATTAAAAGAACTCCTATTAATATATGGCAGAAGGTCTTTTACATAGAGTACTCCCGTTACATTGTCCATATTCTCTTTATAAACTGGAATCCTGGAATACCCATTCTTTATGATTTCCGGAATAATCTGTTCAAAAGCAATTTCTTCATTTAAAGCAAATATATCAATACGAGGGCGCATAACCTGTCTAGTATCCGTATTTCCAAAAGAGACAATGCCTTCAAGTATCTTTTTCTCTTCTTTTGTGGTATCTTCTTCCGAGGTAAGCTCTAAGGCCTGTGAAAGATGGTTTACTGAAAGGTTTGATTTTTGTTTGCCTAATTTTTCCTGAAGATAGAGTGTTATACTACGCATTGGTAGGCTTAATGGGCTAAATAATTTATCTAAAATATTTAAAGGGTGTGCCATAAAGTAAGCAAATTTCACTTTATTCCTGCTTGCATATATTTTAGGAAGGATTTCCCCAAACATTAATATCAGAAATGTAATGACAATAATCTCTAAGAAAAACTTAACATCTATAAATCCATACCATTTATAATCAATTCCTTTAAAAAGCAAGTCGCTGACCGAATCAAATAGAAGGACAACAGCTATATTTATGAAGTTATTAGCTACTAAAATAGTTGCTAATAATTTTTTAGGTTTCTGCAGAAGTTGAGATATGATAGTGCCTTTTACAGTCTTTTCCTCTCCATTAATATCAGACGGTGATAGCGAAAAGAGTGCTACTTCTGCACCTGATATCAGAGCAGAACATGCTAAGAGAAAAAGCACAAGTACAAACTTTAAAATAGCAGCTCCACCTATAGCGCTGAGAAAAATCAATACACTCGGGGGTTCAGGGTCCAAATGGCATGCTTTTAGTTAAACATCATTAAAATGGTAGGTCATCGTCTTCTTCAGGAGAGGTTGGCACAGGCGCATTTTTAACTTCCGGTTGTTGGGGTTTTGTTTCTGTGGATGAACCTGTTATATTTCCTCCTGATTCTTTCTTTGTAGTCAAAAAAGTAAAATCAGTAACATGAATTTCGGTTGAATAACGAGTATTGCCATCTTCTCCCTGCCACTGACGTGTTTTTATCCGCCCTTCAACATATATCCTATCGCCTTTGCTAAGGTATTTTTCACATATTTCAGCCGCTTTATTGCGAACAACTATATTGTGCCATTCTGTATTAGTAACTCGTTCCCCTGTTTGCCTGTTAACATATGTTTCATTGGTTGCCAAAGGAAAACGACCTATTGAATTTCCTCCTTCAAAATAATGCATTTTAACATCATCGCCTAAATGCCCTATCAACATTACCTTATTCAGTGTGCCACTCATAACTTTGTTTGTGTTTTAATCAAATGTACTAAATTTTGACTAATTCTAAAAACTGTATTCTTCTACAAAATTAGCGATAAGTACCGGCATAGCATATCTTTTTATTCTTGAAATTTCAACTCCTTTTTTGGGTAGGTTTTCTATATCTAGAACCCAAAAACGTGTATATATATGCTGATGTGATAGCTTATGAACAATGTCTTTATCATTATGAAGCCGAATATCATAATCATTCGTTTTTATGTAATCTTTAAACTTTTGATCTGATTGTATTTCTTCTATACTTATTGGTTTGGGTGTCTCTAATAATGGAAATTCATATAAGTTTTGCCAAATATCTTTTTTTGTTCGCTGTTCTATAATGGTATTTATTCCATTCGATAGAATTAAATAATTAAAATACCGCTTTTTAATTTTTCCTTTTTTGAGTTTTTTGGGAAGTTTTTTTACTTCATTCTTTTGAAGTGCCACACAACTTTTGTTTAAAGGGCATATTGAGCAATCAGGATTTTGTGGCTTGCATTGTCTTGCTCCAAATTCCATAATAGCCTGGTTATAGGTTCCGGGGTCATTATGGTCAATCAATTCAATAGCTAAATCTTTAAAATATTTTATCCCTTTAGATAAATTGACAGGGATGTCAATTCCAAAATAGCGGGCCAAAACCCTGTATACATTTCCATCAACTACCGCAGTAGGCCTGTTAAAACAAATAGAAGCAATGGCACTCGCTGTATAGTCTCCTATTCCTTTTAGCTTAATTAGCTCACTGTATGTGTCCGGGAAAAAACCTTTATTGTCAAAAGCAATAACTTTAGCTGTATGATGAAGGTTTCTGGCCCTTGAATAATATCCTAATCCTTGCCATAATTTTAAAACCGCTGCTTCCTCAGCATTTGCTAAATCATTAACCTTTGGATAGTTCTCTATAAATTTTAGATAATAAGGTAACCCTTGGTCTACACGTGTTTGCTGTAACATTATTTCTGAAAGCCATATTTTATAGGGATCTTTTGTTCTTCTCCATGGCAAATCACGTTTATTTTTTTTATACCAGCCTGTAATTATTTTTGTAAAATCCATTTGTAAGGGAAAGCCAAAAGCCAAAAGCGTTTATCTCATTAAATTTTAATCGATTAGGGTGTAGATTTTGTTCAATTAATTATATATTTGCAACCCCTGAATTAAAAATCTAATATATAAAAATAAAACACTGTAAAAATGACGAAAGCAGATATTGTGTCCAGAATTTCCGAAAAGCTAGGTATTGAAAGAGGAGATGTGCAAGCTACTGTAGAGTCCTTTATGGATGAAGTTAAAAGCTCGCTTGAAAGTGGCGACAATGTATATTTACGAGGTTTTGGAAGCTTTATAATTAAAACAAGAGCAGAAAAAACAGGCAGAAATATTTCTAAAAATACAACTATTAAAATTCCTGCACATAATATTCCTGCCTTTAAGCCTTCAAAAGTATTTGTTGAAAGTGTAAAAAGTAATGTAGAGGTAAAATAAATATTAATATAAAGAGTTTAATATGCCAAGTGGTAAAAAAAGAAAAAGACATAAGGTAGCCACGCACAAGCGTAAAAAAAGAAGAAGAGCTAACCGCCACAAGAAAAAGTAGTCACATTATTGCTTTTTCTAAAAAACAGAACGTTCATTGAAATAGAAATTCTATTTCCAATAGAATTTCGCCGGGTATAAAAACCTGTGAAAATTATTGTTTAATCCATCATCCGTTTATGACGGATCGATACAAATTAATTCAGAGTGAATAAAGAGTTAATTATCCGATCTGGTTCCTCTGAGGTTGATTTTGCCTTATTAAAGGATGGAAAACTAATAGAATTACACAAAGAAAAAGACAATAATAATTTTGTTGTTGGCGATATAATGTTGGCTAAAATCAGAAAACCAGTTCAAGGGCTGAATGCAGCCTTTGTCAATGTTGGTTATGAAAAAGATGCATTTTTGCATTATCATGATTTAGGCCCTCAATTAGCTTCTTTGATGAAATTTGTTAAACGTGTAAGCACAGGTAAATTAAAGTCATTTAATTTGAAAGACTTTCCATTTGAAGCAGATATTGACAAAAATGGTAGTATTACAGATGTTCTAAAAGCCAATCAACCAATATTGGTGCAAATTGCTAAAGAACCTATTTCTACCAAAGGGCCCAGAATTAGTTCTGAGCTCTCCATAGCCGGAAGGTATCTTGTTCTAATGCCTTTTTCAGACCGTATTTCTATTTCTCAAAAAATAGAAGAAAAAGAAGAAAAAGATCGATTAAAACGTTTAATACAAAGTATTAGGCCTAAAGGATTTGGAGTCATTGTCCGTACTGTTGCACATGGAAAAAAAGTTGCAGAATTAGATAAAGATTTACAGAATTTGCTAAATCGTTGGAAAACGATGTGTAAAAAAATGCCTAGAGCTCACATCCCTTCCAAAGTTTTAAGTGAAATGAACAGGGCTTCCTCTATTTTGAGAGACCTTTTTAATGATTCATTTACCGGAATTCATGTAGATGATGAAATTTTGTATTATCAAATTAAAGACTATTTGCAAGAAATTGCACCTCAAAAAGAATCTATTGTAAAATTGTATGAGTCTTCTACTCCTATCTTTGAAAAGTTTGGAATAGAACGTCAAATTAAAACCTCTTTCGGAAAAACCGTGTCCACAACCAAAGGTGCTTATTTAATTATAGAACATACTGAAGCCATGCATGTTATTGATGTAAATAGTGGCAACCGTTCTAACAAAGCTAAAACACAAGAAGCAACAGCCTTGGAGGTCAACCTCATTGCTGCTTCAGAAGTAGCGCGACAGCTTCGGTTAAGAGATATGGGAGGTATTATTGTTGTAGATTTTATCGATATGTCCGATGGTGAAAATCGACGAAAATTGTACGAACATTTAAAAGAAGAAATGAAAGAAGACCGAGCCAAACATAAAATATTGCCTCCGAGCAAGTTTGGACTCATACAGATTACTAGACAACGCGTAAGGCCCGAAAGAAATATTAAAACCCGAGAAGAAAACCCCGGGAGTAATGGTGAAATTGAAGCACCTATTACATTAATTAATAAGATGACTTTCGAGCTTGAAAAAATAGTTCAAAGTAAAAAGCATAAAAATGGTATTGTGCTTAACGCACATCCATTTATTGCAGCCTACATAACCAAAGGATTTCCATCCGTACGTTCTAAGTGGTTCTTAGAACATAAAAAATGGGTTAAAGTTCAACCCAGAGATGCTTACACGTATTTAGAATATCGTTTTAAAGATAAAAACGGAACCAATATAAAGGTGCCTGTATAAAACAGGCACCTTTTTTTATTTTTGTCTGTATGAATTCTTCAAAATCATATACCCTGGAGGAGGCGACCAAAAAAATGGAATCCTATTGTGCATATCAGGAAAGATGCCATAAAGAGGTCCTTACTAAGCTAACGGAGATGCATATGATCCCAAAGGCTATCGATGTTATAATTGCACACCTCATTACAAACAATTACTTAAATGAAGAACGCTTTGCGAAAAATTTTGCCAGAGGAAAATTCAATATTAAAAAATGGGGTAAAAGAAAAATTGTGCAAGAATTAAAAACCCGAGATATTTCAAAATACAATATCGAAAATGCTTTAAAAGAAATTGAGGACGGTGATTATATGCGAACACTACACACTCTTGCTACAAAAAGGCTTTTTCAACTTTCTGATAAAAGTGTTTTAGAAAAAAAAAGAAAGCTTGCCGATTATCTTTTATATCGTGGCTGGGAACCAAACCTTATTTATGAGAAAATAAATGAACTTATGCCGTAACCCCTAAGTCTTTATGAGTACGTATAATAGCCTGTTCATTTTTATAATCAATCCAGTCTTGCCCTTTCCATTTACGCATAAAATTATCATAATGGCGCATAATGAACACATTATAAGCCGCTTTTAATAAGTTGGCTGGATTTTTAGGCAATGCCCGTAAGCTCATAGAAAACCCCGGGGTTACATATTTCATGTAATGCCAATAGCCTTCCGGCATATACAACACTTCCCCATGCTTCATGTTTGCAATATATCCTTTAGCATACCTTAGTGCCGGCCATTTATCAAAATCTATAGTATCAAAATCGATATCTTCCCGTGATATTAAAGCATGTGGTATTTTATATAGGTATTTTGATTGGTCAGGGGGTAAAATAATACACTGCTTATCACCATGAAAATGAAAGTGAAGAATATTGGCATAATCAATGTCAAAGTGCATAAAAACCTTACTATTTTCACCTCCAAAAAACAACATGGGCAGCTGCTTGATAAGTTTCAAGCCTATTTTGGGCCAATGGAAATCTTTTTGTAAGGAAGGAACTTCTTTCATAAGATTGTACAAAAAGATCCGATAATTGGTCGGCTCTTTTTTAAGAAGCGATATATAATCCTTCATCCTCATTTTTGCATGAGGTTCGTTAAACCCTTCTTTGTAATCTACAGGACGATCATCATACAAAGGAACTATTTTTTCTCCTGCAATCTGAGCAATATAATCTAAATCCCATTTTTGATAGGCTTCCCATTCCTTAGTTAACGATTCTATTACGACCGGTTTTTGTGGTTTTAGATAATCCCGTATAAACGTTTCTTTCGTAAGGGATTTTACTCGAGGAATTTCCTGTAAAGTCATATATTACCAAATACAATCCCGCAAAGTTAAGAAAAGGTTTCTATTGTTTTAATAACCTGTCACTTTGATAATTTAGCCCGTTCTTTAGTTTCTTCATTTCGTTCTATGACATGTCCAGGACGACTCCATTTAGGCTTTTCTCCCAAAGGTTTATACTCTGAATCAGGAGCTTCAACTGTTTGTGGTTGTACTTTTTTCGTAAATGGTTTTTGTGGGTTTAGGCCCAAAAGCTTGAACATCTCCATGTCTTCGTTTACATCCGGATTGGGTGTGGTCAATAGTTTGTCCCCAGCAAAAATAGAATTTGCCCCAGCAAAAAAACATAGTGCCTGCCCTTCCCTACTCATCACTGTTCTTCCTGCTGATAGGCGTACTTGTGTTTCGGGCATTACAATTCGGGTAGTGGCTACCATCCGGACCATTTCCCATATTTCAATTGGCTGCTCATTTTCCATAGGTGTCCCTTCCACAGCAACCAATGCATTAATAGGCACTGATTCTGGATGTGGGTCTAGTGTAGCTAAAGCGACTAGCATACCTGCCCGGTCTTCTAATTTTTCACCCATGCCTATAATCCCGCCACTACATACTGTAACATTCGTTTTACGAACATTTTCTATGGTCTGCAAACGGTCTTCATACCCACGGGTAGAGATCACTTCTTTATAATATTCTTCAGACGTGTCCAAATTATGGTTGTAGGCATACAATCCGGCCTCGGCCAATCGTTTTGCCTGATTTTCGGTAAGCATTCCCAATGTACAACATACTTCCATATCCAATTTGTTGATGGTACGTACCATTTCTAAGACTTCATCAAACTCTTTACCATCTTTTACATTTCGCCATGCAGCTCCCATACATACCCTTGAAGAACCGGATGCTTTTGCCCTTAGTGCTTGTGCTTTTACCTGCTGTACAGACATTAAACCATTGCCTTCTATATCGGTATGGTAACGGGCTGCCTGCGGGCAATACCCACAATCTTCAGGGCAACCTCCTGTTTTTATTGATAGCAGGGTAGAAACTTGTACTGTATTAGGGTCATGGTGCTCCCGATGAATAGTCGCTGCTTCATAAAGCAGTTCCATTAAAGGTTTGTTATATATTTCTAAGATTTCTTCTTTTGTCCAGTTGTGTTTGATATTCCTCATAAATATTTAAAAAATTATATCTTCTCTCTATCGACTTTCAAAAGTAGCAAATTCGTTTCGTTTTGTTATTTATTTGTTCATTTTCTTTGCTTGTTCAATCCATGGAAAGCGATCCAAAAAAGTATCTCTCCCAAGGTGTTTTTATCAACCTACAGTAGATAAAACCAATATAGTTTTTTATAATTTTGGCATTGGTTTGGATTTGTCTTTTGGCACCACCTTGCGTCTCATTAACCCTTTATCTCTAAAATGCCGAGAGATATTATATACTTTATCTGTATAATCATCTGTCCCATCATCTTTGAGATGAAAAAATATTTTTATTGACTTGCAATTTTCGTGTTCAAAAATAAACCTCAACATGGTTCTGTCTGATAACCCGCACGAATGCCCCATAATATATATCTGCAGCTCACCTGACTCCACAAAGCGGACCATTTCATGATAATTCGATGTTTGAGAATACCTATAGGATTTAATATGTTCATTGACATGTTTGAATAAATCATCATTTTTCAGGTTTTCAAATTCCAAATATTCTTTGTCCCATTCATCTCCATAGCCAAATATGACTGGGTTTTTTTCATTGTTTAATTCTCCGTGAATATGATTAACATGTAAAGTTCTGCCTCCTGCCCATTTTTGATAATGGTTTATAGTAGATGTATAGTTAAAGTTTAAAAAATAAATAGTTTCAGGTTCTTTGTCTTCCATCAATGTTTTTTGAACTACTATTTCATCTGTTTTAATTTCTTCAAAAAAAACTTTATTAAATGCATCGCTGTTATCTTCTATATGCTTCATATTTTGAATATTCAATCTAGTTAAATATTTTTCCAGTTTTTCCTTTACATATTCTAAATCACTATTTAATTGAACTATATCTGGAGGAATAGGGGTTGGGGTTGCTGAACGGTTATTGTTTTTTAAAAATTTTATTAGGAATTCATAATACTCCCTTTCTATATCAACCCAATTATTCATCATTATATTATATAGACCTAATCTCATAAGCCTTGACAAAAGATCTATTCTAATATTATACTCTTTGGAATTTTTTATAAACTTTTTTATATCGTTTATATCATTCATTGATCTTGGTAGGGACATTCTATAAATATTGGGGGTTTCATTATGATTTAACTTAAAAAAAGGATCTGAGTAGGGTATTTTTTTATTGCAAAAATTTTCAATAACTGTTCTATAATAATCCAAAATAAAGTCTTCATACCTTGTTTCTAAACCATGCGCTAAATCAAAACCATTTCCTATTAAAATAAGTCTGTTCATATATTTAATTTTTAGTCCGGTGTTTTTAATAGTACCGACACTGCATTTCCTCCAAAGCCTACCGCATTTATCAGCACTTTTTTAATTTGTTTCGGAGGTTCTACTGCAGGGTTAAATGGCACTCCTATAAATTGCTGGTACTGCATCATTAAAATAGCCAATTCTATACTTAACATCCCGGAAGCTCCAAACGTATGGCCTATTTTCCATTTATTGGTGGTAAGTGCCGGCACTTCATGTTGGAATACTTTTTTTATGGCATTGTATTCCGATATATCCCCTTTTATAGTTCCAGGGGCATGCATCACAATAACGTCTACCTGATCAGGAGCAACATCTCCCAAAGCCATTTTCATCGATTTTTGGAAACAATCGGCCTTCGCAGAAATAGAAATATTGTGTTCTAAAATTTCTGTGGCATATCCTATCCCTTCTACAAGAGCTAATGCATTTTCTTTTATACCACTTTCTAAACATGCCACCGCTGCACCTTCTCCCAATATCATCGTGTTTTTCTTTTTTTCAAGGTCAAAAGCTCTGCATGGATATAATTGATCTCTCGACTGCGCTCGAGATGACAACTTCTCTTTATCTAGTTTTGCATATATTTTTAAGGCTTGCATTTGGGCGATGGTAAATGGGGTAAGCGGAGCTTCGCTACCTCCTACCAAAAATTTATCAGCCATACCTGCATTCAGCCAAGCAATACCATTGAGCATGGCATGCAATGCGGTGGAACAGGTAATGGAATGTGATATTTCAGGGCCTGTACTTTGCAAGTCATGTGCTGCCCATGATGAAATATTCCCAAGAGTGGTAGTAGGCGAACTAAGGGTCTTTGTCTTTTTTCGGCTTAAAAAATCTTTATGGTATTTTTCAAAAAGGGAAGTGGCCCCTCTTGAGGATCCTATGTTTATCCCAAAATGTGTTCCTTTTCCCCAACTAGCCTGTTTTACTGCTTTCCTTGATGCATAAATGGCATACAAAACGGTGTTATCCAATGCCTTGTATTTAGCCTCGGAATCCCGGAGCCCTGCAATAGCTGTTTTATCCTGCTCGTTCAATTCGGAAACAAGCGCTGTAAAAGCACTAAATTCCTTTTCAATGATGTAATGCTTTGGGCTTTGATATGCTTCCCATATTTTCTCTAGCCTACTTCCCAAAGGGGATAGGGAAGCGACAGCAGTTATTGAGATTGGGTTCTTCATTTAGTAATCGGTCACATTTGTTCAATGTGGCAAAACTAATGCTATTTATACGTATACACAAAGGGTTATTTTTTTGTTTAAACCTTATTTATTATTTGGAAAGTAGCAGGTCAAAATAGAGTCTATCGGCTGTTGTCCTTTTTGGATCTTTTTAATTTTTAAAACCGTTTTTTCAGGCAAAAGTTCTTTTAACGGTTGTTCTACTTCTTCTATATGTTGAAAAGCAGCAGCAATGGCCTTGTCCCATTTTGAATGGTATTTTAAAAGATCGTCAGGATAAACGACCTTTCGTTTGGTCCCTTCATCTTTTGCTTTAAAGGGTTTTGCAATGTTCAGGTAGCCATAATCGTCCGTTAGTTCTTCCCCTGGATAAATATCCCGAATGGCGATCTCAAAATCATACGGTGTGGTCAAGCAATTGCTTTTAAAACTGTGGTTGACATACTTGGCCAAATCCCAGCAGAGAATGTACTTGCCTTTTTGGTTCCTGAAGGTATAATAGTCTAAAACGTTTTGGTAGAACTCGCTCATTTTATCAATTTGAGCTTGTGTAAGGACAACATCCAACTTGTCCTGCACCCAAGTGATGGTGCCTTTCGGGATGAATTGTGTTGCCACAACGCCATAACCTATTTCATCGGAAATAAATTGTAGCTCGGTATGCGGGTGAATCATTAATTATCTATAATCATATTACTAAATTATAGTATTTTTTCTAATGTTGATTCAATGACATTATAAATTTTTTGTAATTCTTTTTCGGTAATAATATAAGGTGGTAAGATGTAAATAGTGTTGCCCAAAGGCCTAAGGAACACTCCATTTTTCATGAAGAAATTAAAGAGTTTATCTCGCAGGTTTCCATAGCGTTCCATCTTCACGTTCAAATCAAGGGCATAAATAACCCCGCGCTGGCGGGTAGCTGCTACTTTGGGATGTTGTTTGATACGGTTATCAAATTTTTGGTGTGATTTAATAATCCGCTGTATGCTTTCCTGTATTTCTTTGGATTGAAGCAATTCTATGCCAGCCAGTGCTGCCGTACAAGCAATGGGGTTGGCTGTATAGGTGTGCCCATGAAAAAGCCCTTTGGCTATTTCATCACTATAAAAAGCATCGTATATTTTTTGGGTTGTAGACGTAATTGCCATAGGTACTACCCCGGCAGTAAGCGCTTTGCTCAGACAGATAATATCGGGGAGATTTTGTAGATATCCGGAAGCAAAGTTTTTTCCTGTTTTTCCGAAACCTGTCATTACCTCATCAGCAATAGTGATTACCTCGTTTTCATGGCACAAACGGATCAACTGGTCCAATCCTCCTACATCGTGCATTTTCATGGCAGCTGCCCCTTGTACCAAGGGTTCAAAAATAAATCCGGCAACATTGTTTTTGGCAATCAGCTTTTTTAATTGTGATAGAATATTGTCATTGTTTTTCCCCGTTGGTACAGGAATCCTTTCTACAGTAATAAAAAACTCTTTGAATGGACCATTGTAAATGGACAGGCCCGAAACGGACATCGCGCCAAAGGTATCGCCATGAAAGCCTTCTTTAAATGCAACAATTACATTGCGTTTATTCCCTTTGTTGAAGTGATATTGAAGAGCCATTTTTATGGCTATTTCTATAGCAGTAGAACCATTGTCGGAAAAAAAGAGTTTGGCTTGGTTATCGGGTAATATTTTTATAAGCTCTTCGGAAAGTTTCACCGCAGGCTCATGGGTAAACCCACTAAACACCACTTGGTCAAGAATGCTTAACTGTTCTCGCACTTTTTTTATAATATACGCATTGCAATGACCATACATACAGGTGTACCAGGAAGCAATGCCGTCTATATACTCATTTTCATTTTCGTCATATAAGATAGTCCCTTTGGCTTTTACAATCCCTATAGCTTCAGGGTGCAGCTTATGTTGGGTAAGGGGGTGCCAAAGATGTTTTTGGTCACGTTTTGATAGTGTCATAGGCAAATTATAACGTATGGTGCAAACTTAACTGTAATTGCTGTTTGTGCAATGTATTGGTGGTTTGTTGCATAAAACCAAACTGTGCTTTTAAATTTTTAGTGATACTATATCCTAACGCGAAATATGTACGGTTACGGTCAAACAATGTCACACTATTTCCATTTCCGATAGCTTGCTGTCCATTGATAAACAACTCATTGTAAAATGCGACATATACGGCACCCGGCTCGAGGTCTTTTTTATTCAATGGGACTGTTATAAAAAAATTGTACCGAAACCGTGTCCTGAAGTTTTGATTTTCTACAAAACGTTGTTCGTACCGAAACCGATGTGTTAAGTAAACTCTATTTCCTACTTTTTGTGGTAACAAGGCTTCTTGGTAGATCCGGCTTTCTTCAGAAGTGGCATCGCTTGATCCAAAGGCTCCTGACTTTATATAGCCATATCCTAATGTGAACTTTACATTGGTGTTTTTAGGTTGGTAGGTGGCTCCCCCTCTAAGCAATAGTTGTTCCAAGTCCCCGATAAGGTCCCAATTCCTGTATTGAATATCCCCTTGAAAGCCCCAAGAAGTTTCTTTTAGGGTGGTGTTCCAAAAATACATATACCAAGCTCCTAGTTTATCTTCATCAACTTGGCTATAGCCTTTAAAAGCCATAATCATTACAATACTTATGGTGATTATTTTTCTTTTCATATTTATTAAAGTGTTTCTAGTGTTGGTTTCAATAAGGTAGCATATCGCCTTATGGTTTCCTTGTCAAATTGGGGTTCTTCATATATTTTTCCGATTACCGGTACGCCTGTCATTTTTATGATAATCTCTTCAGTTGTTTTATGTTGATAACTGTCATGGGTACAGCCGTTAAAAATAATCCCCCCTATGGTCAATCCCCTACTTTTTAATGCCTCTATGGTCAACAATGTATGGTTGATGCTCCCTAAATAATGCCGGGAAACAATAATTGTTTTGTAATCCGGACGAATAATGTCCATAATCGTATCTTTTGTGTTTAACGGGACCAGCACTCCCCCGGCACCTTCAATGACCAAATGATTGCTTGTTTTTGGAGGGTTGATCTTCTCAAGGTTTATCTCAATACCTTCCTTTTCAGCAGCAGCATGCGGGCTCATGGGAACCTGCAAAGCATAACTGTTTGGGTGAATGGTTGTTTTGGGGTTAGAAATTAATGCACTCACTTTATCGGAATCAGAATTATCCAAATCCCCTGCCTGAACAGGTTTCCAATAATCCGCTTCTAGGGCTTCTGTTATAATGGCTGCAGCAATTGTTTTGCCTACTTCTGTGGAAATTCCAGTGATAAATAGTTTTTTCAAAAGTGTTCTTTATTTATTTTGTAAAAGTAGCTAATAGGCTTAAAAATTTCGATAGTTCTTTTTCAGAATTGTAGCTATGCAAGCAAATACGAAGCCGTTCTTGTCCTTGAGGGACTGTCGGGGAAAGAATAGGTTTTACATCAAAGCCTTTTTCTTGTATGATTGTGGCAATTGTTTTTACATTTTCATTCCCTGAAATAATACAACAATGAATGGCTGAAGTACTGGGAATAAAACAATCTTGGAGTTGGTACTTTTCGACTTCCTTATTAAAAAAAGCAATGTTTTGATGGAGTTTTTCGATATTTTTTTTAATTATCAAAGCGATTGAATCAGATTTCTCTTCCCGATAGCCATCGGGATTTGAAATGACAGCAAGAGCTTTATAGATTACTAAAGTCGTGGCTAATGAATGAGGGGGCAAACCTGTGGTATAAATGAAACTTCTGGAAAAATTAATAAGGTAGTCTTTTAGTTTTTCCGTCCCTAGAATGGCTGCACCATGACATCCCAAGGCTTTTCCGAAAGTAATAACACGGGCAAATATTTTTTTCTCTAACCCTAATGCTTGGACAAGCCCTTGTCCATTTTCCCCATAAACACCGATGGCATGGGCCTCATCAACAATTAAATGACAATTCTCTGCCAAACAGATTTCTGCAAATGCCTTAAGGTTTGGACTATCCCCATCCATAGAGAACACCGATTCGGTCACTACATAGATTTCTTGTTCTTCATTATTTTGACTGCGCTCAGTTTGGCAACGTACTATTAATTGCTGTAAGTGCTCCAATTTGTTATGCCTGAACTTGTATGCTTTTGCTTTGGACATGGATATCCCATCGCGAATGGACGCATGGGCCAATTCATCATAAAGAATAATATCTCCCCGCTGCGGAACGGAAGAAAACAATCCCAGATTGGCATCATAACCTGAATTATAGATCAATGCTGCCTCTGTGTCGTGAAATTCACATAGTGTTTTTTCGGCTTCTTTATATAAAGGATAATTTCCCGAAAGCAACCGTGAGCCTGTTGCCCCATTCATCAGCATTTTTCGGGCTTTTAGCAATTGATGTGCGTGCTGAGAAACAACTTCAGACTTTGCTAATCCTAAATAGTCATTGGAAGAAAAATCTATTTTCCCTTCCCCAGCCTCTGGTAATTTTCTTAAAAGCCCTTCTTTTTCCCTTGAAGCTAGTTTAAAAGTTAGTTTTTTTGGAAATCTGTTCATGCCGCAAAAGTAATACATCATTTTTTGTTTCTGTCTTCAAAAAGAAAAAGCAATCCGATTTATAATTAATATCTTCGTTGTGTAAAAACCGTATTTTTATGTTTAAACTTTCTTTTTTCGGGCTTCTTTTTATGATTGTACATTTCCTTTCTGCGCAATCAAGCAGGTATACTATTTCATTCCCAAATGCAGTTCACCATGAAGCAGAGATAACAGCTTCTTTCAGTAATTTAACAGATAGTGTTGTTGAGTTACGAATGAGCAGGACTTCTCCAGGAAGATACGCACTACATGAATTTGCTAAAAATGTATATGGTGTAACTGTTACTGACAGCAAAGGAAATCCTTTAAAAATAACACGTCCCAATCCGTACCAATGGAATGTGAGCGGGCATGATGGTGTTGTTTCCATAAAATATACTTTGTATGGGAATAGGGGTGACGGCACTTATTCGCAAATTGATGAGACCCATGCCCACTTAAATATTCCAGCAACTTTTATGTATGCCCCTCTTCTTGCGGAGAATCCTATTGAGGTATATTTTAATCTTCGGGAAGATTTGGATTGGAAAGTAGCCACCCAGTTAAAACATATAAAAGGTAACCTATACTTTGCCCCCAACCTCCATTATTTTATGGATAGCCCTGTTGAGATAAGCAATTATAGCCTACGGCAGTTTACCGAAACTTCCAACGGAAAAAATTATACCATCCGTTTCGTATTGCACCATAAAGGTACGGAGGCCGAACTTGATGAATATTTTGAAAACGTAAAGAAAATCGTTCAGGAAGAAAAAAAGGTCTATGGAGAACTCCCTGAATTTGATTATGGCGAATATACCTTCTTAGCTTGTTATATTGATAATGCTTCCGGAGATGGCATGGAACACCGAAATTCTACCATACTTACCAGCACAAGAAGTCTTTCTGAGGGCGGTATGAAAAATAATATCGGAACTGTTTCACACGAATTTTTTCATGCATGGAATGTAGAGCGTATCCGCCCGAAATCACTAAACCCTTTTAACTATAAAGAAGCCAATATGAGTGGTGAGCTTTGGTTTGCTGAAGGTTTTACCAGTTATTATACCAACCTGATTTTATGTAGAGCTGGTATTATAACCCCTAAAGAATATATAAAAAGTTTAGAATCAACTTTTAATTATGTGTGGAATTCCCCTGCACGTAGTTATTTCAACCCTATTGAGATGAGCTATCAGGCACCTTTTGTTGATGCTGCAACTTCAGTAGACCCCGTGAACCGCGAAAATACATTTATTTCCTATTATTCATACGGAAGTGTTTTAGGGCTAGCCCTGGATTTATCTTTACGAAATGAAGCAGCAAACCTAGATCTAGACGGTTATATGAAATTGGTTTGGAATACCTTTGGAAAAACTGAAACCCCCTATACCATAGAAAACCTTCATAATGCCTTGAATAAGTATGCGGGAAAGGCATTTGGGGACCATTTTTTCAATACCTATATCTATAAAAGTAAAATGCCCGATTATAAAAAGCTGTTTGAAAGTGTTGGTGTTTCCTTAAAAATTGATGATACTAAAGCTTATTTTGGGGCTGTTATAAAAAGCAAGATTATTACTAAAAATCCAAAAAAGGGAACCCCGGTATATAATGCCGGCCTAGAAAAAGGGGACCTGCTCATTTCTTTTGGCAATACTACCATATATCCATCAACAGATTTGGATGAATTATTGGAGCGTTATCTCCCAAATGATGAAGTGGTCATTTTTTATAACCGTTTTGGAGAACAAAGGCAAACAAAAGTAACGCTGGGAAATAACCCTACTTATATTATAAAGCTATTTGAAGATGCTGGCCTACCCCCCTCTAAAGAGATGCTCAAAAACCGTAAAAAGTGGTTAAAGTAAAGAAACTATAGCCCTTTTGTTTTTGGTAAAATCATTTTTTTATGGCGAATTTATATAGCCTTGAAGTTTTTTATAGTAGGTTTTTGACACCGGAAGTTTTTTTGAGCCTTTTTTTAATTCAAGAAACGCATTTTGTGAATGGCCTGACAATGCTTTAGCATATGATGGATTTATTAAATACGACCGGTGTATTTTCATTAAAAAAGAGGCTTGCTTTAATATATTGGACAGGGTACTCCGCATCAAAAAGCTTTCTACTTCTCCTTCTGAGTTTAAAAAGTGAAACTCTACATAGTTATCAGATGATTTGGCATAGAGCAGTTTAGATTTTTCAATTGTAAAAATATCTTTTTTGTTACTTCCTTCTATGGTTATGATCTCTTGCATAGTAGGCAATACTCCTGTTCTATATCGGAGATACATAAGAAACGGAAGTATAATAATAGCAATGGGAAGTGAAAAAAGAAATAGAAAGCGTCCATAATTACTCCACTCAAAGGCTACTTCTTTAATGACCAAAACATGGTATATATTTATAACAAGTGTCCCTATCAAAAAATACATTATAACAAATAGTGCCTCATTCCCTATTGTCCATCGGTTGTGGTTCTGAAAATATATTATTTTTTCAAGCCTGTAAAGAAGCATATGTGTAGTCAATAAGCATGCTCCATACCCCAAAAAAAGAAGGGTTTTATTAGGATGCTTAAACATGAATGTGTCAAACGGTTGTAGGTAAAGTAGAATGAACACCAAGAACAATGCTATTAAAATACCTATTAATGTCTGTTTAAACCAATTGTTAACAAATGGAATTTGTTTTTTGAGCATAAAAAATCCTCATTTAAAAAATGAGGATTAATATACTAAATTTCTTGAAAGGTTAGTCAGCTAACACAATCACTTTGTTAGCACTCATCTCTATGGTACCTGATTGAATTGCCAATAATGTTTCGTTCTTATCTCCTTTTGTGAATTTATCTTTTACTCCTTTTGATAATTTTATTTCTCCGTATATCTTGACGGTCCCCTTGCCTAATAATGATACAATCGGTGCGTGATTATTCAGCATTTGAAATTCTCCGTTAATCCCGGGAACAGCAACTGAATCAACATCTCCACTAAATAATGTAGCTTCGGGGGTTACTATTTCTAAATACATTTTTTAGTCTTTAGGTTTTTGGTTTTTAGCTTCTTAATTGTTGGCTTGTATGTCGGTCCATAATGACCCTTCAACAACTGTAAACTGTTATCTATACTTCTGCTAACATTTTTTCTCCAGCCTCAATAGCATCTTCAATAGTTCCTTTCAGGTTAAATGCTGCTTCAGGAAGGTGGTCCAATTCACCATCCATAATCATGTTGAAGCCTTTAATGGTATCTTTAATGTCTACCAATACTCCTGGAATACCGGTAAATTGTTCTGCTACATGGAATGGTTGTGAAAGAAACCGTTGTACCCGTCTTGCACGTGATACAGCAAGCTTATCTTCTTCTGAAAGTTCTTCCATACCGAGAATAGCAATAATATCTTGTAATTCTTTATAGCGTTGTAATAGTTCTTTCACACGTTGTGCACATTCGTAGTGCTCTTTTCCTAAAATTTCCGCTGTTAAAATTCTTGAAGTAGAATCTAGCGGATCTACGGCCGGGTAAATTCCTAGCTCTGCAATTTTACGGGAAAGTACGGTTGTTGCATCTAAGTGGGCAAACGTTGTTGCCGGTGCAGGATCGGTCAAGTCATCCGCAGGAACATAAACCGCCTGTACTGATGTAATGGATCCTTTTTTGGTAGAGGTAATCCGTTCTTGCATGGCACCCATCTCTGTTGCCAAGGTCGGTTGGTATCCTACCGCTGATGGCATCCGTCCTAATAGTGCAGATACCTCAGAACCTGCTTGTGTAAAACGGAAAATATTGTCAACAAAAAATAGCACATCTTTACCTTGTCTATCACCTGCTCCATCACGGAAATACTCTGCTACAGTCAACCCTGATAAGGCGACCCGTGCACGCGCTCCCGGAGGCTCGTTCATCTGTCCAAACACAAACGTTGCTTTTGATTCTTTCATTGCCTTTTTATCAACCTTAGAAAGATCCCATCCTCCTTCTTCCATCGAATGCATAAAATCATCTCCATACTTGATAATACCTGATTCTAACATCTCTCTTAAAAGGTCATTCCCTTCACGGGTACGTTCTCCTACGCCTGCAAATACCGATAATCCTCCATGTCCTTTCGCAATATTGTTGATCAATTCTTGTATCAATACTGTTTTTCCTACTCCTGCGCCTCCAAATAAACCAATTTTACCTCCTTTTGCATAGGGTTCAATCAAATCAATGACTTTAATTCCTGTAAACAGTACTTCTGTAGCGGTGGAAAGGTCTTCAAATTTTGGTGCTTCCCGGTGGATCGGCAATCCGTCATCTCCTGCTTTTGGCAAATCTCCTAAACCATCAATAGCATCTCCAATAACATTGAAAAGACGTCCATAAACATCCTCTCCTATCGGCATTTGAATCGGTGCCTGTGTAGCGACAGCTTCTGTTCCACGACTTAAACCATCTGTAGAGTCCATAGAGATGGTACGTACTGTACCTTCACCAATATGCGATTGGACTTCTAATACTAATTTAGACCCGTCTTGTCTTGAAATTTCCAGCGAATCATAAATTTTTGGAAGGTCTGATCCCGAGGAAAATGAAACATCTACTACCGGACCAATAATTTGAGTAACTTTTCCTGTAACTTTTGACATTACTTAGTGTATTTACTTGTTGACTATTTGTGTGCTGTGCAAGCAGCTTGTTTTCAGGGTGCAAAGATATACTTTTAATTGGAAAAATGAATAGGGTTTTGAGGTATTTTTTAAGGTTTTTGAATTGGTTTTTATACAGGTTTAAATGGCTATAATAAGTTAGAAATAGACAGTTTTAAAATATAAAGACCTCACAGGTTTTAAAACCTGTGAGGTCCAATAAAGTTCTATATTTTACTCTTTTATGGTAACGGAGGGAATAAATTAGGAAAATCCAATATATCTACCGGAGGTAAATTAGATCCATATGTTTCATTGATGGCTTCCATAAATGCATTTGCTATAAATGCATACCCTCTTGAGGTTGGGTGTACTCCATCTAATGAAAATGCGCCTCCAAAAACTAAAGCTGATGTTAACGTAAACCTTCCGTTATCATATGGGATGCCCGCTTCGTAAACTTCATTCAACAGGCCATTGGCATCTACAAAAGCTAAACCGGCATCTGAGGCGGCATTTTCTATTGTCATGTTATATAAGTCTACAGCAGTTTTTATTTCTTCTACTTCGCTTTTGGACAAAACCCATTCATCAGCTAAAGGAACCGTTACTCCATTAATCAACTGTGGATTCTCTCCAACGAGTGTCCCTATTAATGTAGAGCTCGTTAATAATAGAAAATCACTCTCCGTAGCTTGTCGTATTGAGGGAAGTCCGGCTTCTGATAGATCAGTTAAACTTTCATCAATTATTACTACTGCATTCTGACCCTCTACAAAATTGATGGTTCTTAAAGCTCGTTCATCATCCGCCGCTTGTGATCCCGTAAGCGCTAATGCTAACCCTGCATTGTATGCAGCATACCCAGCATTTACTGCCGTTGCTGTAGAAGCATCCATTGGTATAGGATTATAAGGTACTGTCGTAAAAAAAGGTATGGTAGTAACATCTGGGATGTTGGCCACAGCCCCTTTGGCCCCGCCGGAAGTCAATGTTGTGATTAACCCACTATATACCGAAGCGAATACATTTGGATCTGTAATATCACTTGAACCATAGGTAGATGGATCCAAGTTACCGGCTTGGTTAACTCCTGTACCTCCCGATGTAGCATAGCTTAATACATCGTTGTTTCCTATCCATAACGTAAAGAATGTTGGGCTTTGTGCCATTGCATCTGCCATTACAGTAGTTCCAGGGCTTGAAGCCATCCTCACAAAATAAGGGTTTGCTGCCCCTGCCTGTACTCCAGCAATATTTCCATATCCGGGAGCTACTAAATGAAAGCTCTTGGCTCCAGGAACCCCCATGTTATTAAAAGGCCCTGTAAGCACATTGGTAATGTCTGTAGTTGCAGCTCCGGGAAGTCTTGCAGGCCCAGCACCATTAAAAAACAACCTATTCTCTAGAATAGGAGTTCCTGCCAATAATACGCCTCCAAGGTTGTCTCCCATTAAAGGCATGGTGAAGCTTCCTCCATCTGCCAAAGCAAATTGTCCTGCCAGCATATTCGGGAAGGAATTGTTTTGTCCTGCAATAAAAAGTGCACCATCTGTATATCCCGCAGTTAATGAATTTCCAACTGCTACATAGTTTGAGAAATCAGCACTTCCCGGTACTACGACGACCGGTGGTTCTACAACTACTGCATCGTCATCTGAATTACAGGCTACTAAAGTTATAATAGCAACTAAAAACAGCCCTTTATAATTATATTTTGTTTTCATATTCTATTGTTTTTTAATTCTTTTACAGATTGTTTATAAACCATGAGATATAATATTGTGCCCCTACGTTTCCAGTTCCAAAAGCGGTAAAATACTCATCGTTTAATATATTAGATGCTCCTATTTTGAAGGTAGATTTTAGACTTGGAACCCTGTAATTGATTTGTGCATCAAATACATTGAACGAAGGGACAGAACCATCAGCAAAGGTTGCTTGCCAGAAATAAGAATCACTCCAACGATAGCTTATATTAAACCCTAGGTTTTCTATAACATCTGTGTTTCCAAAAGAAGCTTTTACTTTATGTTTAGGTGTGTTAAAGCTTGTTCTAAAATCAGGGTTTGCTGCTTGATCAAAATGTTGTTCTGTAAAAGTGTAGTTAGCACTTAAATCATAGTTTCCAAATATTTTGGTGCTCACTGCAATAGAAGCCCCTAACGATTCTACATCTGCATCAGAGTTTGTATAGGTTTGGTATACTTGGAAGTCATCATTATTTAAAGCTAACAATGATAATGTGTTGTCTCCTACTGTCCCATAGAGAGGTACTATTACATTTTCGTTGGAAATAAAATTTTTGTATTTATTGTAATACGCATTAAAATCTATAATAAACTTATCTATTTTCCCTCTATATCCCACTTCATAGGCAGTTACTTCTTCAGGTTGCACCAAGCCTACATCTGCAGCCGTAGGTGTTCCGTTTTGTACTGAATTTAGTGAAAATGCATTTTCATAGGCTGCTCTCCCTAAAATATCCACTGTTGGTGCACCAACTATGCCAGCCCCATCTCCGCTTAATGTATAGGTTCTTACGTCCCTGTCTAAGTTATCAGGTGCTGATCCTACTAAAATAGCCCTTCCTGCATCTAATCCTATAAACAAGTCTTGTGTACTTGGGTTTTTAAACCCGGTCTGAATAGAAAAACGAATATTATGTTCCCTTTCAGCCCCTGCTGTATATCCTATAGAGAAACGTGGAGAAATATTGGCATCAAACAATTGTGATTTATCATATCGAACAGAGCCTGTAAGTTTTAACCGGTCATCTGCCAATTTTTTCTGGATTTGTGTATATGCCCCTACTTCAGAATATTTAATGGGGCCGTCTATGTCTGTAAAAATAGTTCCTGAAGAATTTAATTTATATTCTCTAAAGGACCCCCCAACCTGGATTTCGGCAACATCCCAAAGATGTGCAAAATTATAATTAACATCTACATGACGTAATTGTGTTTCATCCTGAAATTTCGAGCCTGTTGTCAAATCAGGGTCAGAGGTAACTGTGTTGAATGCATTTTGAAATTCCGCTGTTCCGGGAATAAGCCTTCCTGTATCTGCCACTTGCCGGGCCGCTGCGTGTGCTTGTACCGGGGTAGCACCTGTTAAAGACGCTTGTACAAAAGTTCCTGCATACTCACCAAACCAAGTTTCATCTGATTTCCATAGCCTATTTATATTGATCCCTGTAAAACGGGTATCATAAGAGTCCCCAGCATCTTCACTTGTGGCATAAGCCCTAACAAAGAAGTTATCATTCCGTACTTCTATCTTATGTTGTTGTAAAAAGAAATTTTTAATAGCATATCGGTTCGCTCCCTGATAGATTGTAGATCCTGACCCTATTTTTCCTGCGTAAATAATTTCAAAATCATCTGCAAAAGGCCTATAGTGCATTGCCCAATCTGCTTTTATACTTTCTGCATTGTAGTTGGTTAAATCCCGTTCTGCGTAACCCGTCCTACTAACATTTTCATTGGGCAATAAATTTTCTGCACCTGAAGGAAGAATTCCTAATCCTACTAGTGTTTCTCCCACTTCTCTTATATTTGTGCTTACTTCATCCCCATAAATGTTCAATCCATCATAATTGGGATTAACCCTTGTACTTCCAGGAGCAAGGACATCTTGTTCATTAACAGCAAACCAATCTGTTCCCTTTAAATATGCGAAATTTACTTTTGCTGCAAATTTATCGGAAAAAGCATGTGCTGCCCGAAATCCAAAATCGTAGTATCCATTGTCACCAGCTGCTTCCTGTGAAGTAACTCCAGACCTAAAATATGCACTCACTCCTTGATAGTCAAATGGGTTTTTACTGGTCATGAAAAGTATTCCATTAAAGGCATTCGCTCCATATAATGCAGAGGAGGCTCCAGGCAAAAGTTCTACACTGTTTACATCCAATTCCGTCATCCCCAGTAAGTTACCCAACACAAAGTTTAAGGCTGGAGATGTATTGTCCATACCGTCTACCAACTGCACAAAACGCGTATTATTAAAGGTAGCAAACCCTCTGGTGTTTAGTGCTTTAAAAGTTAAACTATTGGTGTTGATATCAACCCCTTTAAGGTTTTCTAACCCATCATAGAATTCGGCCGAAGCCGTATTCTTAATTTCTCTAAGGCCAAAACGCTCCACTGTCACGGGTGATTCAAATATACGTTCTGGAGTTCTAGAAGCAGAAATAACGATTTCATCTAGCTGTGTGTTCTGCTCACTTAATGTAACCGTTACGTTTTGGTTGTTTGATGTAATGTCTACAGTTGCCGAGGCATACCCCAGACTCGATACCGTTAATTCAAATGGCAGAATCTCTGAGGTGGTTAGTACAAACACACCATCAAAATCTGTAACAGCTCCTATGGCTTTCCCTGTAATTACCACATTGGCTCCAGGAATAGGTTGGTTATTTTCATCAACAACCTTACCATTTATTGTTGTTTGAGCATATGAAAATGATCCTATCAACAATACAATTGCAAAAAATAATGTTCTCATCATCTTGTCTTGATTAATAAATTCGAGGGAACAATATACAGATTTTTGCTATTTTTTAATAGCAGACTGTAAATTTTATGAAAATCGCAATTATTCTACAGTAACTGATTTTGCTAGGTTTCGTGGTTGATCTACATTACAACCTCTCATTACTGCTATATGATATGACAATAATTGCAATGGAATAGTGGTTACTAGTGGCGAAAGTGTTTCTGCTACTTCAGGAACTTCAATGGTATAGTCTGCTAGTGCTTTTATTGTAGTATCTCCCTCTGTAACTATAGCTATAATGATACCGCTGCGGGATTTTATTTCTTGTACATTACTGACTATTTTATCATAATGTCCTTTTTTAGTCGCAATGACTACTACGGGCATCTGCTCATCTATTAATGCTATAGGCCCATGTTTCATTTCTGCTGCCGGATAGCCTTCAGCATGTATATATGAGATTTCTTTTAATTTTAATGCCCCTTCTAATGCTACAGGAAAATTATATCCTCTTCCCAGATAAAGAAAGTTTCGAGCATCTTTAAATATTTTTGAAATAGTTTTTACTTTACCTCCTATGTTCAATGTCTTCTTCACCCTTTCAGGAATAGCCTCCAATTCCATAAGGTACTGGTGTATTTGCGTTTTGGACAGTGTTCCTTTTTCACTTGCCAATCTCAAAGCAATAAGCGTTAGAACCGTTATTTGTGTAGTAAACGCCTTAGTAGAGGCCACTCCTATTTCCGGCCCTGCATGTGTATATGCCCCTGCATGTGTTTCTCTAGCAATGGAAGACCCTACAACATTGCATACTCCAAAAACAAAAGCCCCTTTTTCTTTTGCAAGTTTTATAGCTGCTAACGTATCTGCTGTTTCTCCTGATTGAGAAATAGCTATAACGACATCTTTTTCTGAAATAACAGGGTTTCGATAACGAAATTCTGAGGCATATTCGACCTCAACAGGAATTCTGGCAATATCTTCAAATATATATTCAGCAACAAGGCCTGCGTGCCAGGAGGTTCCACATGCAACAATAATAATCCGGTTTGCATTCAGGAATTTTTCTATATGATCTTCTACTCCTGCCATTTTTATAATTCCCTGATTTGTTCTTAACCTTCCTCTATACGTATCCTTAATCGCATTAGGCTGTTCATATATTTCCTTGAGCATAAAGTGATCATAACCTCCTTTTTCTATTTGCTCAAGGCTTAATTGAAGTTCTTGGATATATGGATGGACTAATGAGTCATCTTTAATTTTTCTAACTTTTACCTCTTTTCCCCTTCTTACTATGGCCATTTCTTCATCTTCTAAATAAATAGCATTATTAGTAAACTCAATAAAAGGGGTTGCATCAGAGGCAATAAAAAATTCATCTTCTCCAATACCAATGGCTAGTGGACTTCCTAAACGGGCTACAACAATCTCATCAGGTTTTGTTTTATCAAAAACAGCAATTGCATATGCTCCAACAACTTGGTTTAATGCAATTTGAACAGCTTTACCCAGTTTAACACCTTCATTTTTCTTAACATCTTCGATAAGATTTATGAGTACTTCCGTATCCGTATCAGAAACAAAATGATACCCTCTTTTTATTAATTCTTTTTTTAATGGTTCATAGTTTTCAATAATGCCATTATGAATAATTACCAGTTCTCCTGAATTTGAATAGTGAGGGTGTGAATTAACATCATTGGGAATTCCATGAGTTGCCCATCTGGTATGACCAATTCCTAAATTCCCTGAAATGGTTATCTCTTTTTCTGCTTTTTCTTTAAGTTTTTGTACTTTACCCTTAGTCTTTGATAGTTTTATATTAGTTCCGTCATATAAAGCAATCCCTGCACTATCATAGCCTCTATATTCAAGCCGTTCCAATCCTTTCATAATGATAGGATATGCTTCCCTTTTACCTATATATCCAACAATTCCACACATAAATTAATTATCATTTGTTGGGTCTGTATAAAATATCTCTAATCGCAGTTTTTTCTCTTCTTCTTCAGGAGTAGTTGCATTCCCTCCGAATAAAACAGTACCAAATGGGTTTATAACTGAGGCCTGAGGAATTGGAACTTCTTCCATGTTTTCTATAATTCCTGTAACATTCACAGGATTATTAATGTCTGAAGTAACCACTAGGCCTAATTTTACATTGGTAGAGTCTTTTCTGAGTACTCTGTTAATATGTTCTGTAAGACGTATTTTATATTTAATCCCCTTCCCATCATCATCTGTTTGAATAATCCCTCCATAGTTACTACGGGAACCATTTGGATCTGGACCTTGAGAAAAGTCAATCTCATAATCAATTAATGTCGTCCCATTCGTTAGATTATATAAATACAATCTTTTTGGTTCTATTATGCTACTCGAAGAATTCATTACTGCTCTATCAATATAAAAGGTAAGGTTTGCCTCATTAATTAACCAATCATTCGCTCTTACCTCTTCTAGTTTTTCTGTAACTCCTTCAGGATCAAATAAATTAATCTCAACAAATGATCCGGAACCTCCATTTAAATATAGACGAGAAGCATTTATCCCCTTAGCTATTTCAGCAGTAATATCTCCAGGTAATAGATCACTTATCATTGTATTTATACTGTTCAAAATCGTATTAGATAACAATATCCTATAGGTGTCTCTCTCTTTTATTATGGTATCATCGGAAGTATTTCCGGAAGTTCCGTTTGTATCTAAACGGTCATATTCATAATCAATGGTAATATTAGCTTTTGCAAAATCTAACAGCATTAAAATATCTTCTGAGAAATTGTCTGTTGATATAATAACCCCTCTAAAAAAATCCTTAAAATTATTGTTCGTAGCCAGTTCATTAGCTCCTTCTTTATCCAATATTTTCTCTTGAAAAAATTGTGGGTTGAGTTCAACTCTTATTCCAGGAGGAACTCTCTCTAAAACTGTTGTGGACTCATCAGCATCGGTATTAGGATCATCCTCATTAAAAATTAATGTTTCAATATTGTTTATCTGAAAAACACCATCATATAAATTTTGACCTATAGATCCTGAAAAATCTGCACTAGAAAAATACTCTTGGGCTTCCTCAAAATTACTACTAGGGTCTAAATCTCTTAGAAAGAATGTAAGTTCATCGACACGTACATTAAATACCGCTTCTTTATTACCATATATAGAGTCTAATTTGAAAATCTCAGGGACTATATCTGATGCTGTATCGGTATCCTCCGCATCTCCTATACCATCTCCGTCAGTATCTGGATTTAGTGGGTCTGTACCATTCCTGCTCTCATCAAAATCAGTAACACCGTCTTCATCAGTATCACTTTCAGGATTGTCAGGATCTACATCTATATCATCGGGAACCCCATCACCATCAGCATCTTCAGGAGCGCTATTAAAAAATGGGACATTTAGATATACTTTTTTAACTGTTTCATTTTCTGGTATTGTTTCTTCATCATCATCTGTAGCATGAACATCTTCAAGAGTTTGGGATCTAGAACCAAAAACCGGATTCGGTGGCTGAAGAAAAGCCTGCGTAACAATACGCGCCTCTCTAGTCCCATATATTGGATTGTTTAGCCTCCCCAATTGATATAATGGCAAACCATCTGTCCTGACACTAGTTAAAGTTTTAGTTTGCGCATATACATCAAAAACTACTTTATCTGTTTCAAAATTGCTGTTTCCAACTACATCAATCCCTATCGTATTAAAATCTTCATCACAAGAGTACATTACTGCTGCAAAACACACTAATAAAAATACTCTTATCACACTTTTTCTCAATATTCTCATAAATTTCATTTCTATTTATTACCTAAAACCTCTTTTTCATAGAAATTAGTATATGCCTCTTCAAATTCATATATTGAAACATATGGAAGTGATGGCTTTCCTATCTCATTAATATATTCCTGTATAGCACTTGGAATATCTTCCGAAGCTACTACTACTGCATCTGAGTTAGCAATAGCCACTTTTAATAAATTCGAGTAATCAGGAGTTTCTAAAAATGTCATTTCTTCATTATCAATTCCATCCATATATACTTTATTTACCATTTCTTTATCCAGAACTCCTTCAAATCCATTACTATAAACGGAGGTAACTATTTTGCTTTCCGAAAATAAAGGTTCGTCTGCATAATAATTTCTGAGATACATAGGAACTAAGGAAGCTAACCATCCATGTACATGGATGATATCTGGAGACCAGTTAAGTTTTTTTACAGTTTCAACGACTCCTTTTGCAAAGAATATTGCCCTTTCGTCATTGTCAGGAAAAAGATTTCCTTCTTCATCAGTAAATGTAGCTTTTCGCTTAAAGTATTCTTCATTATCTATAAAATAGACCTGAATTCGCTCTTTAGGGATTGATGCCACCTTTATAATTAACGGCATATCCATGTCATTTACCACTAAGTTCATTCCTGACAACCGGATTACCTCGTGCAGCTGATGTCTTCTCTCATTAATATTTCCGAAACGAGGCATAAATATACGTATTTGTCCTCCTCTGTCATTTACCATTCTCGGACTTTCATATGCCATCAGTGAAACTTCATTCTCTGGCAAGTATGGAACCATTTCAGAAGCAACAAATAATACTTTCTTATTTGTCATATAATTGAACTGTTTTCTTCGTGACTTTATTAAAGCATGCAAAATTACAAAAATTATGCCTAATTCCTTTAAAATATATAAGTTTGCAAGCTGTTAATTTTTCGTGAATGGAAGTTTGTAAAGATATTGCATCGTTAGATGAGCACCTAAAGCTCTATGAAAATATACGAAATCAGATTGGCTTGGTGCCTACTATGGGAGCACTCCATGCCGGACACATATCATTGGTTAAAAAAGCGCTCGCTGAGAATGATATTGTTATTGTCAGTATTTTTGTAAACCCTACACAATTTAATAATCCCAATGACCTCTCAAGATATCCTCGCACATTGGAGCGGGACATTATTCAACTGAACCATCTAAATGATGATATCATTGTTTTCGCCCCTTCCGTAAAAGAGATGTATCCTGATGGTGCTATTTCTGAAGAGTATAACTTTAAAGGAGTTGCATCTATCATGGAAGAAAAGTTTAGGCCCGGGCATTTCAATGGTGTTGCAACTGTAGTCAAACGGCTTTTTGAAATTGTGAACCCAAAACGGGCATATTTCGGAGAAAAAGATTATCAGCAATTATTCATTATTAAAAAACTGGTTAAAAAAGAAAAGCTTCCCATAAAAATTATAGGATGCCCTATTGTAAGAGAGCACAATGGACTTGCAATGAGTTCAAGAAATGAACGCCTTTCAGATAACACCCGTTATAAAGCCTCTTTTATTTATAACATCCTTTTAAAAATTAAGGAACGTTTTCTTGTAGAAAAATCAGGAGACATAAAACATTGGGTACAAAACCAGTTTAAAAATCAAGAATTGTTCAAGTTGGAATATATTGAAATAGTGGACACCAACACCCTAAAACGTATCCGCATAAAAGACCCTGAAAAAAAATATAGGGCTTTTATTGCAGTATATGCAGAAGGAATACGACTAATAGATAATATCGCTTTAAATTAATTACCTTTGCGGCATGCAAGTACAAGTAGTAAAATCAAAAATTCACCGGGTAACGGTTACCGGCGCTGAGCTCAACTATATTGGCAGTATTACCATTGATGAGTCATTGATGGATGCAGCTAATATTATTGAAGGGGAAAAAGTTCAGATTGTAAATATCAATAATGGCGAGCGCCTTGAAACTTATGTTATAAAAGGGAACAAAAACAGTGGTGAAATTACCCTAAATGGGCCTGCAGCCAGAAAAGTCCAAAAAGGGGATATCATCATCATCATTTCATATGGAATTATGGATTTTGAAGAAGCAAAATCGTTTAAGCCCACATTGATTTTTCCCAATGAAAAAGATAACTCATTAACCTGATATTGAACAAAAAAATTATAAAATATGCTAAAATTATACTCCCGCTATTGTTGGGAGTTTTTTTCATAGCATATTCATACTATAATACTTCTGAAGAAGATCGCCACAAAATATATACTTCTATTAAAAATGCCGATTACTTCTGGGTTTTTCTTTCCTTAGTAATGGGAGGACTTAGCCACCTGTCAAGAGCCTACAGATGGAACTTTTTATTAGCGCCTATGGGATACAGACCAAGATATCCAAACAACCTTATGGCAGTCGCTATTGCCTATCTTGCAAATTTGGGTGTTCCCCGTTCAGGAGAAGTATTAAGGGCAACTACCCTCGCTTCTTATGAAAATGTCCCTTTTCAAAAAGCATTTGGCACTATTGTAGCAGAGCGTGTTGTCGATTTGTTTATGTTATTTTTAATAGTGCTGCTTGCATTCATTTTCCAAACAGAAACCATTCTTGGTTTCTTCATAGAGAGAGGGTTCAACCTGAATATACTATTACTCTTTATAGGCATCGGGCTTTTTTGTCTATTTATTTTTATCAGGTTCATAAAGCGCTCCAAGGCTTCCTTTGCAATTAAGATAAAAAAATTCATAAAAGGTTTGCTAGAAGGGGCAACCAGTATCTTTAAAATGAAAAGAAGGGGACTTTTTGCTTTTCATACATTTTTCATTTGGACTATGTATGTTCTTATGTTTTGGGTTATCCGTTATAGTATGCCTGAAACACAAAATCTTCCTTTTAGTGCCATCATCACTGCCTTTATTGCCGGCACCTTTGCCATTTCTACCACCAATGGAGGTGTTGGCCTGTATCCTATTGCAGTTGGCAAAATATTGGTAATTTATGGTATTTCACAAACCGCAGCTGATGCCTTTGGCTGGATTATGTGGACTTCCCAAACCCTACTAGTTGTTTTTATAGGGGCATTATCGTTTCTTTTTCTACCTATTTACAATCGAAGTAAATAATTTTATAAATTGCTTCGTTTATAGGTAAAACCCCTTTACGAAATGAAAATCTTATATACTGCATTTTTATCCCTTTATACTTTTATAGGGTTCTCACAAGTCAAACAGACTCCTTTTAATTCCTATAAACTAAATGAAGAACGGCCTATTCAAGTATATGTCCCTGAAAATTATAATGAAGAAAAAAGCTATCCGCTTATTGTAGTATTGGATGCCGAATACTTATTTGACATTGTTGTTTCCAATACAAAGTTTTATAGCTATTGGGACGAAATGCCACAGGCGATCGTAGTAGGTATTAACCAAAATTATGACAATATCCGCGTGAAAGATTGCGAGTATAGCGACGAAAATGGGTTCCCTTCCGGAAAAGGAAACGATTTTTTTGAGTTCATCGGGATGGAGCTCATTCCATATCTTGATGAACAGTATAAATTAGCTAATTTTAAAGTGATCGTAGGGCACTCCCTTACTTCAAACTTCATCAATTATTACCTCTTCAAAGAAAAACCATTATTTGACAGTTATATTAACCTAAGCCCTTCTTTAGCTCCTTTAATGGAAGAGCATATTCCTGAACGAATTGCTACTTTTCAAGACAAAAAATTCTTCTACTATCTCGCAACTGCACAAGAAGACCTAAAGGAAAACAGTGAACGGATATACTCACTTCACCAACAAATGAAAACAGTAGACAAACCAAACATTCAATACTATTTCGATGACTTTAAAGGGGCCACTCATATTTCGCTAGCTTCCTATGCCGTTCCAAAAGCATTAGATCAAATCTTTGGCATTTACAAACCCATTTCCGTAACTGAATACAAAGAAAAAATATTAATGCTGGAAACGCCCATTTATGACTATTTGGAGGAGAAGTACAATACCATAAAAACACTTTTTGGCATTGAAAAACAAGTAAGTTTGAACGACATCATGGCAATCTATGCCGCTATAAAACAAAAAGAAGACATGCCTTCATTGGAGCGGTTAGCCAAATTAGGAAAACAACAGTACCCAAGCACCATGCTTGGCTACTATTTTGAAGCTGAGTATTACGAACAAGTCGGTGAACCCAAAAAAGCCATGCGTACCTATGAAAAAGCATTTGGAATGGAAGAAATAGATTTTCTTACTAAAGACATGGCGCTAGATAAAATCGATGCCATTAAAGCTGATTTTGGATGGTAAAAAATATCGAAATAATGACCAAAAGAAAAGCATAAAGTGATGCGTATTATAAAAACAAAAAAACAATTATTGATTATAGTACTAATCCTAATTACCAAAATAGGATATGCCCAACAAGAATTTCAAAACACCCTAGTTTATGATAGTCTTATTGGCTCGCCAAAAGCATCATTAAAAGATATCCAGTGGATGGAAGGGAGTTGGCGGGGTAAAGCCTTTGGTGGGATTACTGAAGAAGTATGGACCCCTCCATTGGGCGGAACTATGATGGGTGCTTTTAAATTGGTAGTTAATAACAAGCCCAGTTTTTATGAGCTTTTGATCCTCTCTGAAGAAAATGAGACATTAATGCTCCGATTGAAACACTTTCATGCTAACCTTATGGGATGGGAAGAAAAAGACAAAACCGTTGACTTCCCATTAGTAAAAGTAACCCCGAACAAAGTTTATTTCGATCAGTTTACTTTCGAAAAAGTTGATGATAATGAAGTAAATTTATATGTTGTAATTAGTAATAGGGATAAAAATAAACGCGAAGTAAAATTCAATTACAAAAGAACAAAAGAATAATACACATCACATTTAATGTTATATGTAACTTTTATTCAGCAACTAGAAAAACACCCCTCTATGAATTAATAATTAAATATCATTCTGAATACTCGCCTCGACTGGAATAGGCTGGCTGTCGAAGAGTGCTCAATATAACCTAAACTTCTAAACACATAAACAACTAAACAAAACATTAAACTTTTAACTTTAAAACTTTCCACTAAAACCAATGGCCAAAACAAAAACCGCTTTCTTCTGTCAAAACTGTGGTACACAATATGCCAAATGGCTTGGGCAATGTACTGCATGTAAAGAATGGAACACCCTTGTAGAAGAAGTCATCCAAAAAGAAGAAAAGGTAAGCTGGAAAACCAGTTCAGGTGAAATAAAAAAAACATCTCGGCCGTTAAAGATCAAAGAAATAGACACATCGCAGGAAGCCCGGTTGAATACTAAAGACAACGAACTTAACCGCGTGCTAGGTGGAGGCATTGTCCCTGGATCATTAACCCTGCTTGGTGGTGAACCCGGTATTGGAAAAAGTACTTTACTTTTACAAGTCTCTCTAAAACTCCCTTATAAAACCCTGTATGTCTCTGGCGAAGAAAGCCAACAGCAAATAAAAATGCGTGCCGAACGGATTCAACCCGAAAGTGAACAGTGCTACATCCTCACCGAGACAAAAACCCAAAATATCTTCAAGCAGATTGAAACCATTGTCCCGGATATTGTCATCATCGATTCTATACAAACCTTGCATTCCGATTACATAGAATCTGCTGCCGGGAGCATTTCCCAAATCCGTGAGTGTACTGCCGAACTCATTAAATTTGCCAAAGAAACTGCTACGCCCGTTATCCTTATTGGACACATCACCAAAGATGGTCACATTGCCGGACCCAAGATACTGGAACATATGGTCGATACCGTTTTACAGTTTGAGGGTGACCGAAACCATGTATACCGCATCCTGCGGGCATTAAAAAACCGTTTTGGCTCTACTGCCGAGCTGGGCATCTACGAAATGCAGGGCAACGGCCTTAGGGAAGTGGCCAACCCATCAGAAATACTCATCTCCCAACACGACGAGGGCCTTAGTGGCACCGCCATTGCCGCCACGCTGGAGGGCATGCGCCCACTCATGATAGAAATACAAGCCCTGGTAAGCTCCGCCGTATATGGCACACCACAGCGCAGTACTACCGGTTATAATGCCAAACGCTTGAACATGCTCTTAGCGGTCCTTGAAAAACGGGCCGGCTTCCGGTTGGGGGCCAAAGATGTGTTCCTTAATATTACCGGGGGCATCTCTGTAGATGACCCTGCCATTGACCTTGCCGTAGTAGCTGCTATCCTCTCCAGCAATGAGGACATTGCCATTGAAAAAGATATGTGCTTTGCTGCCGAAGTAGGCCTTGCCGGGGAAATACGTCCCGTAACCCGGGTGGACCAACGTATTTTAGAAGCCGAAAAACTGGGCTTTGCCACTATATTTGTCTCCAAACACAATAAGATAACCTTAAAAAACACCACCATCACCATACAATTGGTAGCCAAGATAGAGGATGTGGTGAGTGTGTTGTTTGGTTAAAAATGTATAACTTCGCACAAATAAAAGTGTCGTGATATTCGAAAATAGTCTTACAATTGGTAATGGTGTATACACAATTCCAGAGGTTGCAAAAATCTTGAGATTACCATATCATAAAGTTAACCTATGGGTCAATAATTACTGGGATGGAGAATTAGGGAAAGCTTTTAAAGGTAAGTATTCATGGTCAGTAAATAAGTCAAAAGCTATAAGTTTTCACACACTAGTCGAATTTTATATCCTTATACTATTTGCTGAAGCCGGAGTTAAAACTCGTGATGTACTAAATGCTCATATCGAATTGACTAAAAAATTTAATACCGCTTTTCCTTTTGCCCAAAAAGAGATTTTGAAAAAAATCCACACAGATGGAAAGAAAATTTTTCTTGAATTAAATGGGGATACTATTTCTCTTGATGGAACAGAGCAGTTAAACCTTGGGTTTATAAAGCAATTTTTTAAAAATTTAGACTTTGATGATGATTCCATTGCCTCAAGGTTTTGGCCATTAGGAAGAAAAAAAAATATTATTGTTGATCCTAAAAAACAATTTGGACATCCCACTATAAAAGACACTAGTATTTATCCTGAAACTTTATATAATCTACATAAGGCAGGAGAACCGATAAGTTTTATTGCTTTCACATATGAAATTGATGAGAAATCAGTAAAAGATGCCATTGATTATTGTAATGCCGCATGATAGTATATATAGATGAAAATATGTCTCCTTATCTAGCTAGAGGTTTTAATATTCTTCAAAAGCCTGAAAATATAAAGCTAAATCATACAATTGAGGTAAAATCGATTAAAGATGAGTTCGGAAAAGGAATCCCTGATGAAGAGTGGATTCCATTAGCTGGTGAAAAAGGAGCTTGTGTAATTACACAAGATTATAATATTAGAAGAATTTACCATCAAAACAAGCTTTGTGAAGAAAATAAACTAGGAATGTTTTATTTTCGCCCTCCCGCCAAAAATGGTTTTAAATACTGGGACATGCTTGCTTTATTAGTTAAACATTGGCCTCAATTATGTAAAATTCTTATAACTCAAAAAAAGCCCTTTATGTATCAAATCACTTTGAGGGGAGGAGTTAAAAGGCTTTAAGGGTTATACTTTCACTACCTAGCACGGGTTTGTAATCCGTTCAAGATCATACTTTAAAGGCTTTCAAATAAAAACAAACTTTTAATTATATTTGGCTTATTAGTCACACGGTTCCCTACAAATAAATTATAAGATGAAATCCCTAAGATTATTCTTAACCTCCCTTTTTGCTTGCTTTTTAACAACGTCTCTGTCATTTGGTCAACAAACTGAAGTCGATTCTAGTAAACTTTTAATCGATAAAATCAAAGAGGAAGCCTCCAAGAATTCGGAGCTGGAGGTGATGGCACATTATTTATTCGATATCAATGGTCCCCGTTTAACTGCATCTCCCGGAATCAGAAAAGCAGGGGAATGGATGCAGAAAAAACTCAACAGTTGGAATATGGATAATGTGCGAATGGAAGAATGGGGAACATTCGGTAAGGGTTGGAAGCAAATTAACTTTTCGGGCCGGGTTTTAACCCCGTTTATTAAACCCCTGCAAGGGTTGGCCATGCCCTGGTCAGGAAGCACCAATGGTAAAATAACTGCTCCTGTTTCTTTGGCGCCAATTAAGAATAAAGATGCAAGTGGTTATCCTGAGATTACCACTTCTGATCACCTTAAAGCTGTCAAAGGAAATTTGGAGGGGTCGATTGTTATGTTACGCCCTCCGAGCGAAATCACTATCGAAGATAACGCCAATTACCGTTTTCGTTTGAGTGAGGAGGATTTTTTCGGCTCAAGGGAACACGCAGTTGACGCAGAGAAGCCTGCTGCTAATTTGAACCTTATTAATGAACTGATTGAAGGGCTCTACGAAAAACATGCCATACAAGAAGAGATTTTGGCAACAGCAGGGGTAAAAGCGGTACTTCTTCCTTCCACCAGAGATCATGGCGTTATCAGGCATCATGGAAACTGGGCCGGTATACGAGCAGAAGAAGGCACCAACATTCTCCCCAGGATTGTTTTGTCTAAAGAACAATACAATTGGGTATACCGGACCGTGAGCAATGGACAGGAAGTGAAGATAGAGCTAGACATTGAAAACAAATTTTACCCTGAAGATACTGGTTTCAACATCTTAGGGGAGATAAAAGGAAGTATGCTGCCTGAAGAATATGTTGTTCTAGGAGCACACATGGATTCCTGGACGTGGGGAGTGGGAGCTATTGATAATGGATCCGGGGTATTGATTATTATGGAAGCCATGCGTATCTTAAAAGCACTCGACATAAAACCCAAACGTACCATACTTGCAGCATTTTGGGGAGGGGAAGAGCAAGGGATCCTCGGTAGCCAGAAATGGGTAGCTTCTCATATCGATCTAAATAATAAGATAAGTGCTTATTTCAACCTTGACAACGGTACCGGGAAAATTGTAGGTGTTAGAGATCAATACTTTCATTCTTCTAAGCCAGTTTTAGACAGCATTTTAGCTCCTATAAAAGATTTGGGGGTGTTAGGCGCCCGCCATTCTGCTACAGGAAGTTCAGACCACTTGCCTTTTTACGCGAACAATATTCCTGCATTCACATTCATTCAGGATCCCTTAGAGTATGAATTACGAGTACAACATAGTCAATTAGACACATACGACCACCTTTCTTTTGACGATTTAAAACAAGCCAGCATCGTGGCTGCCTATATTATTTATACCGTTGCCAATAGGAACGATTTGATGCCTAGAGATTGAGTTTGCAAGTATTCCATTAGCTTTTCAGTATCTGCCAAAATAAAGAATTTGGTAAATGTATTGTTTCAGTAAATAGTGGGTCCGGGTTTTTAATTATATTATAGCCCATAAGTCATGTCCAAAAATTAGCTAAGTGAGCAAGCATATAAAACATCTTTTTTATTAATGACAAAAACTATAATTATGATAAGTGAAATTCAATACCCCGTAGAAAGAACCATTAAGCCTGGAAAACTAGATACTTTTAAAAACTTGGCTAATCAAGCAATTAAAATAGTACAGGATAATGAACCTGGCATGAAAGGTTACCAATGATACTTTAATGATGATGAATCTAAATGTTATACGGCAGAATGGCAATCAAGTTCCGAATCATTGTTAATGCATCTTCAAAATGTAAGTGATGTTTTGTCAGAACTTTTAGGATGTAGTAAAATTACTCGATTTGAGGTTTTTGGCAATCCTAACGCACAAGCATTAGAAGCGGTAAAAGGTTTAGGGGCAAAAGTATTCGCATACTTTAATAGGTTTATCAGATAACCTCATTTATCTTTTACTATCTCATCATTCTTACGAAAATGGAGTGTTATTCTCTACGGTGCCGGGTTTGGGATTGCGTTATGAATAGCATTGATTTTTTCCAGCAAATCGTTATCTAATTTTACATGAATACTATCAATATCTTCTTTTAGCTGCTCTATAGTAGTGGCCCCAATAATATTACTGGTTACGAAAGGTTGTTGATTCACAAAGGCTAGGGACATTTGTGCTAACGAAATATCATTTTCTTTTGCCAAATCATAATATTGTTGTGTCGCCTCGGTAGCTTTTTCACCTATGTACCTAGAAAAGTTGGGGAAAAGGGTAATCCGTGCGTTAGGGGGCCTTTTGCCTCCCAGATACTTCCCGGAAAGCACTCCAAAAGCTAAAGATGAATAGGCTAGTAACCCTACTCCTTCACGGATGGATACTTCTGCATTGCCCACTTCAAAGGTACGGTTGAGCAATGAATACGGGTTTTGAATAGTAATCATTCTGGGAAGGGCATGCTTTCTGCTTTCTTCTACAAAACGCATTGTGCCCCAAGGCACTTCATTGGAAATGCCTACATGGCGTATTTTCCCGGCTTTAACCAATTGATCCAGACTTTCCAAAACTTCTTTAAAATTATCTTCCCAAGCATCGTCGAGGTCATGGGTATAGCCTCGCTGACTAAAAAAGTTGGTCTTTCGCTCCGGCCAATGCAATTGGTACAAATCTATATAGTCGGTTTGGAGGCGTTGCAAACTTTTATTGACGGCATCGTTCAGTTCTTCTTTTTTAAACCCTCCGGTACGGATATGCTTGGTAAATTCTGCGGGGCCGGCTATTTTGGTTGCTAAAATAATTTCTTTGCGCTTTCCGGTTTTTTTAAACCAGTTTCCTATAATCTTCTCTGTTGACCCTTGTGTTTCGGGTTTTGCCGGGACAGAATACAACTCTGCCGTATCAAAAAAGTTAACGCCTTGTTCTATGGCATAGTCCATTTGTTCATGGCCTTCGGATTCGGTATTTTGCTCACCCCAGGTCATGGTGCCCAAACATATTTTACTTACTTTAATATCGGTGTGTGGTAGTTTTGTGTATTTCATTTAGCCTTTTTATCAGGATTTTATTTAAAAATAAACTATGCTCATATCACATTTCGATCCCGATAATTATCGGGACATCAATGTGACACAAAGCAAAGCCTTTGTGTAAACATCAATCTTTCTATATTTCATTTAGTAATCTAGTTACTTCGTCTAGCTTAGGGGTTAAAATCACCTCAATACGCCTGTTTTTAGAGCGTCCTTCAGGAGTTGTATTTGTATCTACAGGAGCATGTTCGCTTCTCCCGGCAGCAGTAAGGTTCTCAGGTTTTATATCTTTATTTTCTCTTAAAATTTGGACAATTGCTGTTGCTCTCTTCGTAGAAAGGTCCCAATTGTCTTTTACCTGTCCGCTGCCTTTGTACGGAACATTATCGGTATGACCTTCTATCAATATGGCAATATCAGGGTTTTGCGCCAATACTTTTCCTAATTCTTCTACTGCACGCCGGCCTTCACTGCCTACTGCCCAACTCCCAGAGGCAAACAATAATTTATTTTCGAGTGATACATATACCTTCCCGTCACGTTCTTCTACTGTGAGGCCTTTCCCTTCAAAATCGAGCAATGCTTTTGACAGGGCTTCTTTTAAGTTTTTCATAGCACTGTCTTTAGCCGCTATGAGGCTTTCTAATTCATCAATCTGTTTAGAACGGGACGCTAATTGTTGTTTTAATTCTCCTAAGCGTTTGTTTTCTTCTGCTAAAGCTTTTTCTTTAGCCTCTAAATCTGCCAGTAACTTCCGATTGGCTTTTATATTTTCTGCAATAGCAGCACTACTGTTTTTTTCCAATGCATCATAGGAGGCTTGCAGGTTTGTTAAATTGTTTTTTGTAGCTGTATAATCTTGTTCAAGTCTATTCTTTGTTGCAAGAAGTTCGTCGTATTTTTTTTGAAGTGATGAAAAGTCATTGGTTAATTGATTCGTCCTATTTTCTAGTTTCTCGTTTTCCTCTGTCAAGCGCTCATGATTACTTTTTAAATTGGTGTAACGTTCCTCTAAATCCTTATATACCTTTGCGGATACACATGAGGTTATTGTTGCGATAATAAATGTTCCTAAAAAAATCCTTTTAATCATGTTTCTGTTTTTTACTGTTCCAATTCTACTAAAATAGGGCAATGATCACTATGTTTTGCCTCCGGCAATATAACGGCTCTTTTTAATTTTTCTTGTAATGGTTGTGCTACCATATTGTAATCGATTCGCCATCCTTTGTTATTGTTTCTTGCATTGGCGCGGTAACTCCACCAAGAATAATGATGCGGGTCTTTGTTGAAATGCCGAAAGCTGTCTATAAAGCCGCTCTTTATAAAATTAGCTATCCATTCGCGCTCTACCGGAAGGAACCCGGAAACCTTGGCATTACGGATCGGGTCATGAATGTCTATTGCTTGATGACAAATATTATAATCCCCAGAAATAACCAAATTGGGAATATCTTTTTTGAGTTTATTTACATACTCCTGAAAATCAGCCATGTACTGTAGTTTGTGTTCTAAACGTTCTATATTAGTTCCTGAAGGCAAGTATAAACTCATTATAGAAACATTTCCAAAATCTGCGCGAATGTTACGCCCTTCAGCATCCATATAATCAATGCCGGTACCATACTCCACATGGTCGGGAGCTGTTTTAGAGAGAATGGCTACGCCACTATACCCTTTTTTTTCGGCACTGAACCAATAATGGTGTTTGTATCCGGCTTCTTCAAACTGTTCTAGTTCCAGTTGTTCTTTATGTGCTTTGATTTCTTGCAAACAAATTACATCCGGGTTGGCGCTTTGTAACCAGTCTAAAAAGCCTTTATTAATAGCTGCGCGGATTCCATTTACATTATAAGAAATGATCTTCATATGGTATTTTCTATTTTTTGCTAATTTAATTAATGCCTTTCTTTTAAAACTTAAAACTATTTTAAAATTAATTTCTGGAATATTTAAAATATTTTTGATAGAACTTAGTTCTAGCTATTAATGCGGTTTTATACATTCTTACTATTTTTTCTTATTTGTGGTTCTTTTTCTTTTTCACAAGAAATTCCATCTAATTACAGAACTAAAAAGGTTGCTGTGCAGGATACCATTGTTATTGACTCTGTAAATATTAATAACTCTTTTTTTAAGCTTTATGATAACCAAGGTGAAAAAATTGATAGTTCCTTTTATAATGTAGATTATGAGAATGCGCTACTGCTATTAAAGCAACACTTTTTGCCCCCTTCTGACTCCATTGTCATAGAATATCTCCGTTATCCTGATTTTTTAACTAAAAAATACCGTTTATTAGATCGAAGCCTTATTGTAGATGGCCCTGTTGACCTAAATGACCGCTATGTTTTAAAAGAGCCTGAAAGCATATCTCCTGAACTTTTTGATGGTCTGACTACAAGCGGGAGTATTTCTAGGGGAATAACGGTAGGGAACAATCAAAATGCAGTGCTCAATTCACAATTAGACCTTCAAGTTTCAGGGAAGATCTCTAATGATATATTATTAAGCGCTTCGATAAGAGATGCTAATATCCCTTTACAGGAAAGTGGATATTCTCAGCGATTGGATGAGTTTGACCAAATTTTTATTGAGTTGCAAAGTAAAAACTGGAATATCCGTGCAGGGGATGTTGATCTTATAAACACAGATTCCTATTTTATGCAATTCACTAAAAAGATACAAGGTGTTTCCTTAAATGCTACCATTAACCATAAAAATGCCGCTACACAAATTTTTGGTGCAGGGGCATTGGTACGGGGAAATTTTACACAAAGTCAATTTCAAGGACAAGAAGGCAACCAAGGGCCTTATAAATTATTAGGGCCTAATGATGAATTGTTCATCTTGATTGTTTCCGGAAGTGAACGTGTCTATGTAAATGGCCTGCCTTTACAACGAGGTGAAAACAATGATTATGTTATTGATTATAACGCAGGTGAAATCATTTTCACTTCTAAATACCCCATTACTTCGGACATGCGTATTACTGTTGAGTATCAATTTACCAACAACAATTACACACGTTTTATCGCTTATGCCGGAGCAACACACAAAACAAATACATTTACTTTAGGGACATACCTGTATTCTGAAAGTGATGCTAAAAATCAGCCAATGCAAGAGGATTTGACTGAAGAACAAGGCAGAATCTTAGTTGCTGCCGGAGATGACCCTTCGCTTATGAATGCGCCTTCTGCAATACCTGCCTCTTTTTCTGAAAATCGCGTCTTATACCGTAAAGAAACCCTAAACAATGAAGAAATATTTGTGTTTTCTACCAATCCGGAAGATGAGTTATTTAGTGTGCGCTTTACAAACGTAGGTACTAATCAAGGAAATTATATTTTAAACACCACTATTGCAGGAGGGAGGGTTTTTGAATATATCCCTCCAGCAAATGGCATCCCGCAGGGAAGTTATGAGCCCATTGTCCCCTTAAATGCCCCTACCCGACTGCAGATTGCTGTTTTAAACGGTTTTTATAATCCCTCTGATAAAACTACTGTTTCTTTTGAAGGGGCTGTCAGCGCTAATGACCTCAACCTTTTTTCTAATATAGATGATAGCGATAATACTGGTTTAGCAGGAAGGGTTTCATTGAAGCAAAACCTTTTTAATAAAGCATGGAAAAGTAATTTTCACGGAAGTTTTGATTATATACAAAAGGAGTTCCGCAATATGGAAGGCCTGTATCAGGTAGAGTTTAGCCGTGATTGGAACCTTCCTAACCGCCCTAATAATCAGTTACAAAATTTGAGTGGCCTTTTAGGAGATCAGCAGTTGTTAAAATCAGGAATTGCTTTTTACCATCCCAGTAAAGGCAATGCGTCTTACCAATTTGAGTTTCTGGATTTTAAAGAGTTTGCTACAGGAACCCGACATTTAATAAATACTGATTTAATATTAGATAAGTTTCATATTCAGGGAAATGCCAGTTTATTAAAAAATGATGCCATAACTTCCTCTTCTACTTTTTTCAGGTTGTTTTCAAGAACGACATATAGTTTTCATAAGGCGTGGGCAGGTGTTAATGTCCGGTTAGAAGATAATCGGCAACGGGCCAAAAGCAATGATAGCTTAACGCCTATTTCTCAACGATTCAATGAGTATGGCAGCTTTTTCGGGGTTGGTGACAGTACAAAAACTTTTATTGAGGTTGGATATAAATACCGCATAAATGATAGTATCCAGCTAAACAAGTTAGCGAAAGTCAACACTTCAAAAACATATTACCTAAACTCTAAGCTTCTTTCCAATGAAAGTACAAACTTAGCTGCATTCATAAGTTTTCGGGATTTTGAGAACACCGATCCGGATATTTCTAATGAAAAATCCCTTAATTCCAGGGTGCTATACAACCAATTTCTATTAAAAAAAATGGTCGCTGTAAATACTGTTTATGAAACCAATTCCGGCACACTACCTCAACAAAATTTCACTTATATAGAAGTTGATCCGGGCCAAGGTGCATTTACGTGGAATGATTATAATAACAATGGTATTCAAGAGCTGGATGAATTTGAAGAAGCATTGTTTCAAGATGAGGCAACCTATATAAGGGTTTTATTGCCCAATCAAATATTTATTAAAACTCACCAGAATAAATTTAGTCAATCTATTACTATGAATCTGGCTAAATGGAGTAACAGTAACGGTATTAAAAAATTCTTTTCACATTTCTATAATCAGTCTGCTTATTTGATTGACCGAAAAATCCGAAGAGAGGGCGATAATTTTAATTTGAACCCTTTCAATGCCAACAAAGATGACTTATTAGGGCTTAACCAAAATTTCAGAAATGTCCTTTTCTATAACAGGGGCAAGCAAAATTATACTACTTCCTATACTTATTTACGTACTAAATCTAAAAGTCTGCTCATCACAGGATCACAAGAAAACATATTGGAATCGCATCAATTACAATTTTCACATAAACTCAATACTTTTTGGTTAATTAACTTAACAGGAATTTCTTCCATTGCGGAGAGTATTTCCGAAAATTTTACCTCTCGAAATTTTGATGTTGTTTCTATGTCTTTAAGCCCTAAGATATCCTATCTAGCAACACAAAATAGCCGATTTAGTGTCTTTTATGAATTTGAAAGTAAAGAAAATCAACTGGGAAATATGGAAACGCTTATAAGGCAAAATTTTGGTGTTTCTTTTTCGTACGCAAACGAGCAAAAAGTTTCTATAAGTGGTGCTTTTAATTTTTTTAAAAATAATTTTGAAGGAAATGCTTTTTCCCCTGTCGGATATCAGCTTTTAGAAGGGTTACAGCCTGGAAATAATTTCACATGGAACTTTCTGGCACAAAAACGGTTAACAAAATTTCTAGACCTGAACCTTTCTTATTTTGGTAGAAAATCAGAAGGGTCTGATACTATCCATACTGGAACCATTCAACTTAAAGCGTATTTTTAAGTATTTACTATCTTTATAGAAACTCTTATGCTCTTTTGACCATGTATAGAATATTCGCATTCACTTTCATTTCTATATTCATATTAAATTGTACTACTAAAAAGCACGCCACGACAACCACTAACCAGAAGTTTATAAATAATGGCTATTTTCCAGCTACTTTATTTGCTTACAGTAATGCTTCATGCCCATATGTGTTTCAAATTGATGGGCAGAATACGATTTTATACGATCCCATAAATTTAAATGAGACACAAAAAACCTACGATAAAATATGGGTTAAATATGCTTCTTTAAAAAGGCCTAATCGTTGTGCTAATGCACTTCCGGTAACTATTTTAGATATACAGAAAAGAGAACAATGACAAATAAAGAGTCCACAAATCCCTAGATTTTTTAATAATCCAATATCTTTATTTCTGTCCTTCTGTTATACTGGTGTTCTGCTTCAGAACATTTAACTCCATTTTCGCATCGATTAACCAAGCGAGTTTCCCCATACCCTTTTGATATCAACCTGTTTTTAGCTATTCCTTTTGATATTAAATACTCTACAGATGATTTTGCCCTTCTATCAGATAATGCAAGATTGTACGTATCGCTTCCTCTAGAATCAGTATGCGAACTAAGTTCAATTTTAACAGATGGGTTTTCTGTTAAGAACTCTACCAATCGGTCTAATTCAAAAGCTGCATCCGGTCGGATATTCGATTTGTCTAAATCAAAATAAATATTTTCTATTCGATACACATCATTTACTTTTATCTTTCTCAACTCATAATGTATTTCTGTAGTCCCGCAAGATGGTTCATGCTTTATAAGTAGTTCTCTCCTAGGAAAATAGCCTTGTCTAGTCAATTCAATTTCATGTCCTTTTGTGGTTAATACTATTTCTGTTTCGAAGTACCCTTCTTCATTGGTATATATCTCCTGAAATTCGTTTGTATCTTTATTTTTTATAGTGATTTTTGTATTACTTAAACCCTCTTGGGTTTCTGTATCTAAAATAAACCCCTTAAAGAAACACCCTTCAGTTAATGCATTGGGGTTTGTTATGAAAAATGAATAAATATCGTCATTCCCCATGCCCCCGTCCCTATTGGACGAAAAATATCCTCCGGTATTTTCTCTATTAAATATGATCCCAAAATCATCTTTACTGGAATTAATAGGATACCCTATGTTTTGTACCTTTATTTTCCCTGAGGTTATTGGTGTACTATAAATATCTAACCCTCCAAGTCCTTCATGCCCATTGGAAGAAAAATACAATACTTCTCCTTTTATATAGGGAAACTCTTCATCTCCTTCAGTGTTAATCTCAGACCCTAAATTGACCGGAGTTGTCCATCCTCCACTCTTATATTCGCTTATATACAAATCTACTCCTCCATACCCTCCGGGCATATCAGAAGCAAAATATAGTGTTTTCCCGTCGGGAGTAATACTTGGGTGCCCTAAGCTATATTCTTTATTATTATATGGAAACTCTGTGGGTTTTGCCCATTTCTTTTTTTCTTCTTGCCAATTTGATAAATAGAGTTCTAATGTAACTTCATTCTTACTGCTCATTCCTACTTCCCCATTATAATCGTTACGGGTAAATATTACCTTGTTATCATTCTCGTAAAATGAAAGTGGCCCTTCATGGTACCTGGTATTAAGCTCATAATCAAATAACCTTGCTTTTATACCTGTGCTGTCTTCCATGTCCACAAAAAATATTTCCAAAAAAGGAGACTTGTCCCATTTATATATTTTGCCCCCTATATTACCTACTTGGCGAGCAGAAACAAAAACCAATCCTTCTCTGTAATATGAAGGGCTAAAATCTGCTGCTTGAGAATTAAATTCTACTGGTTTTATAAGATATACATCTGAATCTGTATAAAATTGTTTTATATTTTTGATTCCAGTAATTAACGCGTCTGCCCTCCTATCGGTATTTATAGCTTGTTGGTATTTTTCTATCCAAATTTCTGCCTTTTCATATTCTTGATTAGCCATTAAGGCTTGTGCATAATACAGTTTGTCTACAGCACTTACTTCTCCTGCTTCTACAGCTTTGGCATACCAATATGCCGTTTTTTCAGGATTGTTCATCTTTCTGTATGATGTCGCCAATTGAACTTTCAGGTAATTATTCTGAGGATCATTTTCAGCTAATTTTTCATACATTTCCGCTGCCGCTGCATACGCATATTCATTGAATAATTTGTCTGCCCTTTTAACACTGATACTCGATGTCAATTGGCCATAGGTATGAGAAGATATGATAAATAGTATAAATAGTATCTTTTTCAATTCTTGGTATCTTTTTGGTTAAACCCTAGTTTTAAAAGTATCGAGGGGAAATAATCCTGTCCCTTGAAAAATTAAAATTAAATTGTAACATGAATTCATGAGAACCCGAATTTACCCTTCTTAAATCTGTTGTTGTAGCAAAATCATATGCATAGCCTATCTGTAACTGTTTTGTTATTTGAAATTGGGCTATGGCATCAAAAGAGTCAAAAGAGCGGTATGAAAGCCCCAGCCATAACTTTTCATAGAATAAAAAGTTTGCATTGATGTCAAATTCTACAGGTGCTCCTTCAACATATTTCATGAGCACGTTAGGTTTTGCTTTTACGTTTTCCGAAATAGGGAATACATATCCCGTGTATGCAAAATAATGTCTTTCCAGAAAAGAATCAGAATCTGCATTGTTTTTATCAAATTCATTTCTAATTAATTGAGGAGAAGATACCCCAAGAAAAAATTGATCTGTGTATAAATATGCGCCTGCTCCAAAATTGAATTTGCTAACTGTTACATCCGCATTTGTAAACACAGGATCATTAATGTTTAAATCACTATAACGCGAGTTAAAATTGTTATAATTCCCCTGCAAACCAAAAGACAATTGTGTATTAACGCCTAATTGCAACCGATAGGCAAATGCAAGTGTAAATGATGTTTGTTCTGTTATCCCTATCTCATCGCGCAATACCATTGCCCCTAAGCTTACCTTCTTTGTTTCATTAATTGGTGAGTGTACCGTAAATGTTTGGGTGCTAGGCGCCCCATCTAATCCCACCCATTGTTCCCTTGCTAACAGGGTAGCCGAAATAGCGTTATGGGTACCTGCATACGCCGGGTTTAAGGCCATTCCATTAAACATATATTGTGTAAACATCACTTGCTGCTGTGCTTCTACTTTTGTACACAAGATAGTTCCTAACAGAAATAAATAAACGATCTTTCTTCTCTTCACTTTTCTTTCTTTTTATCTTTTAATCACTATAAATCCACTCAAAGGTTTCCCTCCATTGCCAAGGTCTATCACATAGAAATAAGTACCATCAGGGACAGGGGTTGTAGAACTTTCGCTTATAAACAGCCCTTCATTTGCAATCCCTTGCCACACCCTGTCAATATTATTGTATTGATCTATTTCCCAAATAAGGTTCCCCCATCTATTAAATAGCTTGACCTTATTATCAGGATAGTTTTCAATCCCCTGAATAATCCACGAATCATTTGTTCCGTCATTGTTTGGTGAAACTCCTTTTTCAGGAACAACATTATCTACGGTAGGTTCATTTGGAATTACCGCTGCTAATGATGTATTGTTATTAATATCATTATCCAACTGATCTGAAACCACTTCAGCTATGTTCAGATAGTCTCCTGAATCATTAACCGTTACAGTAATATTTAAAATTGCTGTAGATTGATTCGCTATACTTCCAATATCCCATATTCCCGAATTTACATCGTAATCTCCTCCACTATCATCAGATACATAAATATATCCATCTGGTAATAAGTCTGTCACTATAACACCTGTAGCATCGTCAGGGCCATTGTTCGTTACGGTTAAGGTGAAAATTACATCATCCCCTATATCAGGTGATGTATCATTAACACTTTTTACTATTCCTAAATCTGATATAAGGGCTGTTACAGGAATCGTATTTGCCCTATCTGTATTATCTGAAGGATTGGGGTCATTTTGATCTGCACTTACACTAGCTATATTAATATAATCCCCCGAATCATTAACCATTGCAGTAATACCAAGTATAACCTGATCTCCTACATTTAAATCTCCTACATTCCACTCTCCTGTGTTTGAATTATAAGCCCCTGCCCCATCATCACTTACATAGGCATATCCATTAGGTAATACATCCATTACTATAACACCTGTCGCATTTTCAGGGCCTTCATTAATGACAGTCAAGAAGAATACTACTTCACTTCCTCTATTAGGGCTCGTATTATTTACTGTTTTACTCATTATTAAATCAGCACCTCCAGTATTAACAGGAGTTGTAGTGGCTGTATCAGCCTCATCACCAGGATTCGGGTCGGGTTCATTACCTGTAACTGTGGCACTATTTACATAATTGCCTGCTACTAATACCGTTGCTGTGATGTTTAAGGTGGCTGTAGCTCCATTGTTGAGGTTTCCTATAGTCCATACGCCCGTACCATTGGTATACGCTCCGCCGCCATCATCACTTACATAGGTATAACCATTGGGAAGATTGTCTGTGACCGATACGCCCGTAGCATCACTAGGGCCATTGTTGGTAACCGTTAAGGTGAACACCACATTGTCCCCTACATTCGGAGTGCCATTGTCTACTACTTTGTTCATTACTAAATCGGATCGTAAAGGCACCACAGTAGCTGTATCGGTC
>NZ_JBBEXE010000007.1:0-125065 GCF_037645805.1 Leptobacterium meishanense | reverse complement strand
ACTAGGGCCATTGTTGGTAACCGTTAAGGTGAACACCACATTGTCCCCTACATTCGGAGTGCCTTTGTCTACTACTTTGTTCATTACTAAATCGGCCAACATAGTCCCTGCAGAATCTGTGTTATTGGTTAAATCACTATCTGGTTGATTCCCTGTTACTGTAGCTACATTTAAGTAATCGCCTGTTGGGTTTACAGTTGCTGTAATCGTTAAGGTTCGTGGAGGGTCAGCTACTGCCACATTCCCTATATTCCATATCCCAGTAAATTGATTGTAGGTACCAATGGACGGGGTACTAGATACATAGGTATACCCATCTGGCAATAAGTCATCCACTTCTACCCCTGTGGCATCATCAGGTCCATTATTGTCCACTGTTATCGTAAAGGTTACATTAGCTCCTGCTCCCGCATTAGGATTATTAATCGTTTTGGTTATACTTAAATCTGCATCTAAATTAGAAATATTGACTATCGTAGGTTCTTTGTCAAAATCTTGGTTAGGGTCATCGGAGTTTAATACTTGCAAAGGTGCTAAAAAATCGATGGCTGTAAAGCTTGACTGTATGTCGGTTAAGGTTGCTTGGTTATAATAGCTCTCGGGTATTGCCGGTAATTGAACGTCAACCGTAATGGTTACCGTATTTCCTGCCGGAATAGAAAGGTTATCTATAAATAGGGTTTTATTGCCATTTGTAAAACTTGCGGGAATTGTTTCCGTAGCACCCATTATATTCAATGTCCCCGGTAAAAACACACCATCTACAGGGGTAGCACTTTCATCATCTCCGGTATCAATGAAGTCATTTACAGATCTTAAGTCATCTGATACATCTAATGTCATCACATCCTTTAGCAGGTTGGAAAATGTATAGGTATAGGTAACTGTTGACCCGGGAACTGCATTCTGGGGAAATACTGATTTTAATGGCTTAGGTGCCCCTGCACAAGCACAGGCGTCATTATTACCTGTTGTTGGACCATTATATTGTATATCTGCAACCGGGGTGGTATCTACATTCCTTATGCTATAAACCCTCCCAGGGCTGTTTTGGCCGGCATAAAAAACGCCGTTGCTATCAAACCATGTCGCCCCATAATCGCCAGTTCCTAAGTTTATTCCCTGTATCGTTTTTCTGGTTACCGGCACATTCCCTCCTGCCTCATTTGGAAGGTCTATTACTACTAAATTGTTCCCTCCTCTTTCTACACCATATAGTTTACCGTCTACCGGGTTAAAAGCAAAGTCTACAAAATTATATCCGGCTGACATGGTCAATTTTTCAACCACAATAGGCCCACTAGTGGAAACATCTATCTTGTACAGTTTACGAGAATAGGTGTTTGGAGGAGCCCCTGTTTCTACATTGATTCTCGCATAAAGATTTCCGTCAAAATCCATATCTCCCAAATTCAGAAAGGGCGTATTGACATCTAACGTTAAAGCACCTAAATTGGTAACTGTTTCGTTGGCGTCAATCCGTAATAAGCGGCCTGGGGTAGGTGCTGTGGAGACCCCATATATAAAGCCATCTTCTATATTGAACCCGGTAGCATTGTACTGCCAACCCCCTGCATTCCCTGCAGGGTTTACCCGTGTATAAACACTCCCCCCAGGAATTAAGCGTTCTACTTCCAGTAATCTTGTGCTTGGATCTACACTAATATATGCTTGGCCGTCACACACGAAAGGTGTTTGGGCGTGTATTTTATAAGCCGTTAAACAGTATAAAACAATGGCGATATATTTAATCTTAGAAAAGAAGATTTTCATAATATTATTACAATTCAGATGATGGTGTATTTTTTAAAAATTTTCAAAAAGTAGCAGAGATTATATATCTCTGACTATGATAGTTATAACAAAAGTAGTTTCGATGGTAAACAGCAATACTTATCTAATGATAAAAAGGGATGTTTATGTAAATAGAGGGGTGAGTTTATTTATTTTGATGCCTTTTATAAAATAAATTTTGTGTAGTGTATAGGATATTGTTCATTTATAGCTAGAAGGTATATTAAATAGTTGAAATACTCATTCAAAGAAAAGATGTTAATTTAAGTAGTATTATAGTTTTTTTAACACTCGCTAATTGTGTAAACTTTGTTCAAGTTCTACTAAGCAAACAATTCTATACCTCTTAACCTTAAGATAAATATTGAATAAGGCTATTTCATATTATCCAATAATTTTTATCATTATAAAACGTAGCTACCATATTATTGCACTAAGATACGTTTGACTTTTCCCCCTCTTGTATCATTCCCAATTCTAATGAGGTATATTCCTGAAGGAGCATAGGACATATCTAAATCATACGAATAAACACCGCTTATATTTATAACCTTATTAGCCACTAATTGCTGGCCTAGCATATTGTATACCGATATTTCTAAAGGTTCAGTTACCGTAAGGCTTGACAATGAAATTTCATGCTGTTTATTGCCTTTATATAAAATGACAAACTCACTATCTTTCAATGAAAATTTATCGGTACTCAAAGTACTATCCGTAATATTTACTTTATAATCATGTGTAGTCGCAAAATCCATAGGGTCACATGGATTATTCAAATCTCCTGAAAAAGCAATATCTCCCGCCCGTATTCTCAACAAATGTTCCCCTAAAGCAGCTGCTCCAGGTATTACTAAATTAATATTTACAGTAGTATTAGCATTAGATAAAAGAACATCTGTTAATAATTGTTCTGATGGTTCAAATGTACTATTATCATTAAAATCAATCCAAAGCGACATCCGATCACCAGCATATCCTGTTTGAACTGCAAGATTAAAAGTCCCTGTACTCCTATCCAAATCTGTTACCATCCCGGTAAAATCTTCATACCCTGTATTGCAGGCGATCGCAAGATTGCTTATTGTACCTAATTGAAATGAAGTGATGCCATCCCCATAAGTACAATCAGATATAGGTTGGCAAAAAGCGTTTTGTACAGTTGCTGTCTTTGTGTCGTTTGCGGCATTTTGATCTCCAGGCAATTGGGTCGTTGCAGAAACATTATAAACGTTTATAGCTGAAAAATCAAACCCTGTTGAAAAAGAATAATCAACAAAAGAATTTGCAGAAATAGCAGGTATGGTTTCCATCACTGCAGAACCCCCGTCAACTGAATACGACACATCTACATTTGACTGAGCAAGCCCACCATAATTACGGACCCTTACTGAAATAGTTTCATTAGCAGATAATCCGACTCCTGATAAAGGAGAAAAAACATCTTCAATACCTACATCATTTGAAAATAAATTAGATCTGTTTGTAACATATATGTCATTAGCACTGTTTTCATCTCCTGTCAAATCTGTTCCTGCAGTAATTTGATAGTTTTGTCCTTGAACAGCCATATTAGCAGTCGTTGTAAAGGTGAACTGGTCATCTGCCCCAGCAGCAATGGTATTTGTAAAGGTTTCAGTAACTACAGTACCTCCATCTATTTGGTAGGTTACATCAAAATTAGACTGAGAAGTCAAGCCATAATTTCGGATAGTAACTGTAATCTGCTCCGAGTTGGACAATATGCCATTTTGAGGGTCCGTAATTGCAACTATTCCCACATCATTGTTAGTGTCCGAAGCTACTTTAAATACCCCGACATGGTTTTTTCTGGCCCCACCTGAAAAATATTCTCCCGTAAACCACATTGTTTGATCATCTACAGGGTCTATTGTCATTTGCGAATAGTCTCCATAACGAGAGTTTGGGTTTATTTGCGTCCCATTTACAACGGTTTCTTCAGCAAGGGTCATTTCCCCTAACATATCCCCAACAAACCGGCCTGTGAAACGTAGAGATGGAAACATGGTGGAGCTCACTATAGTATATCCCATTCCTATGTTTCCTAAATTATCTATTGCCATTGCACCGGAAAAAGCGCTATGGCCATCAGGTTGTGCATAAGTGCCTTCTTGATATACAGTCCATGGATCTCCATCGTTCACTTGCCGTAACTCATACCATCGGATCCCTGCCAAATTATCATTCCCGTCCAAGTCCACTACAAAATTAAACACTACTGAATTGTGGGTAGGAAACCGTCGGTATTGGGCCATATACATAATTGTAGCTTGCAAAGCATCTATATCAGATCCGGAAGGTTGTGGAAGGTTAACAAAACTACCCCCATCAAACAACCCGTCAAAGGCGGTTACAGGCAACTGTTGAGGTGCCGAAATCGTTGAATTTGCCGGAATAGCCCAGTCAACATTAATATTCCATATTTTCAGGTGGTCACTAGTAACATTTGCCCACGCATCATCTTGCATATACACAATCGGGGCATTCCCTAGCGGAGGAAGTTCAGAACCATTTGTATTGAACCCTAAAGGGCTATAAAACCCATTTACTTCAATTCCGGGAAGCGGAAACCCAATAATTTTAGCTACAGGGCTTCCTGTAAGTAGCTTGTCCCGTTCTAAAGCAAATACCACCTCATTTGTGTCTGGAGAGAACTGATCTTTATTTGCTGTTATATAATACCCATCCGACCAAATGGAATATTTAGGATAATCCGGAAAACTATCCGTATTAAAACGGTACGTAAACCATCCGTCATTTACCGGATCCGGCCCTTGTGAAACGGCTATTAAAAACCCATTAGGTGTATCACTAAATTGTGTAATGACAAATCGGTCTGCATACCGGTCATATATGACAATAGGATCTCCTAGGTTTTCACCAGGAAAAATAGTAGCTAATGATGATGGGGCTACTAATTGATTGCCTGATCTGTCATAAATGGCAAAGTTGGAATTCCATGCATTTATATAATGGTTAGGGCCTATTGCTCCCGTAGGATCGGTAGGAGTTGCAAAGGAAGATGCTGATTCAAATGTAAGCAGGGGTGCCTTCCCTTTTATTTGTCCAGGGTTCTTTTGCCATAATGGATCAGGCCCCACAGGGGTCCCTTTACCTATTACGGCTTTATTGGCACCTTGTTTCTTGGGGTTGTATATTTTAAATTCATTTTTTACCGGAACCAATTTCTGCCGGGACAATGGTGCTATTTTTTTTACATAAACAGCCTCTGATACATATGTTGCTTTAGCACCAGACGGTACATTCTGACCGAAAAGCAACGCATTGATCAAAAGAAATGTCAAGATAAGTAGGGGGTTTTTCATTGCTTCAGTGTTTTTAATATTAAGTAAATTATAAAAAAACATCTTTTAAACAATCAAATAAAAGAATAAGGGACAAATGACATAGATTAGAGGAATTTAATATAGATTGGGGGGCAAATAATTGACTTTTTAGTGAGGTTATTAATACCATGCTTGAAGATATGGTGAAGAGATTGTTTGTTTATTTTCTATGGCCTTAATTTCTGCATAAAACACCTATTTATAAGACTCTAATAAAAACTTTATTATTGAGTATTCTACAACCATGTTTTTATGCGTATAGCTTCTTGCATTATAGTATCTAAATCTGCTATTTGTACTCTTTTTTGCTCCATGGTGTCCCTATAGCGTATGGTGACAGTATTATCTTCTGTTGTTTGGTGGTCAACGGTAATACAAAAAGGTGTTCCTGCTGCATCTTGCCTACGATAACGGCGCCCGATAGCATCTTTTTCATCGTATGTGACCATGAAGTCCCATTGCAGGGTATCAATTATTTTCCTTGCTACTTCTGGCAGTCCATCTTTTTTAACCAAGGGTAATATAGCGGCTTTTATAGGAGCCAATACAGCGGGTAATTTTAAAATTGTCCGACTACTGCCATCCGGTAACGGTTCTTCTTGTAGCGCATGGGAGAATACTGCTAAGAACATTCTGTCTAAACCAATAGAGGTCTCTATAACATAAGGCACGTAGCTTTTATTTTCTTCGGGGTCAAAATAGTGTAATTTTTTGCCTGAATATTTTTCGTGATTGGCTAAATCAAAATCTGTTCTGGAATGGATGCCTTCTAATTCTTTAAACCCGAATGGAAAACGGAATTCAATATCGGCAGCAGCATCTGCATAGTGAGCCAGTTTTTCATGATCGTGAAACCGGTAATTTTCTGCTCCCATCCCAAGGGACAGGTGCCATTTTAACCGGGTTTCTTTCCAATGTTCATACCATTTTTTCTGAGTGCCGGGTTTTATAAAAAATTGCATTTCCATTTGTTCAAACTCCCGCATACGGAAGATGAATTGGCGTGCTACAATTTCATTCCGGAACGCTTTTCCGGTCTGGGCAATCCCGAACGGAATTTTCATCCTTCCAGATTTCTGAACATTCAGAAAGTTTACAAAAATGCCTTGAGCCGTTTCGGGACGAAGGTACAAGTCTGTAGCATGTGCTGCAGAAGCTCCTAATTTAGTCCCAAACATAAGGTTGAACTGTTTTACGTCTGTCCAATTTTTAGAGCCTGTTTCGGGATCCGCAATTCCCAGTTCTTCAATCAATGCTTTTACATCGTCCAAATCTTCTTTTTCAAGCGATCGGGCCATTCGTTCTACAATCGTTGTTGCTTTTTCTTTATAGTCCAGCACCCTTTTATTGGTAGCCAAAAATTGTTCTTTATCAAAAGCTTCTCCAAAACGCTTTGCCGCTTTTTGAAGTTCTTTGTCAATTTTAGCTTCTATCTTTGCCACATAGTCTTCAATAAGCACATCGGCCCTGTAGCGTTTTTTAGAGTCCTTATTATCAATCAAGGGGTCATTAAAAGCATCTATATGACCTGAGGCTTTCCATGTAGTGGGGTGCATAAAGATTGCTGCATCTATCCCTACAATGTTTTCATGCATTTGCACCATGGCTTTCCACCAATATGCTTTGATATTGTTTTTTAATTCTACGCCATTTTGACCATAATCATATACTGCGCTTAAGCCGTCATATATTTCGCTAGAGGGAAATATGTATCCATATTCTTTTGCGTGGGCTATGACTTTTTTGAAATGCTCCTCTTGTTTTGCCATGCGGCAAAAATAGTTTTTTTCAACAGGATTTTATTGTTATTTGAGTTGAAAAATGGTAGATGCTATTAATTTTTCCCGGAGAAACAGGTTGAAGGTATAATTTCCGCTTCGGGCAGTTCCTTGTTTTGTAGTAACGTAGTCGCAAACTGCTACGGGATCATCTTCGATTATTACATTTATTTTTTTGCTATAGGTCAACACGTCTTTGCCAAAACGTATCCGTTTTTTTGCCCCCAGTACATTGTTTGCCGGATCTATTATTTGTAGGTACAATTCCTTATCCATATCGTCCAGTAATTTATTGGGTAAAATGGTGAAACATCCCCGTATCCGCTCAGCCCTTGCAGCTCTATCGGTAGCTACAAGTTTTCCGCTTGATTTTATTTTGAAAGCATCACCGCGAAATTCATAGATGTTGAGTATGGAACCGTCTGCTATTTTTTCTGAGAGGTTTGTATTGATATCAACCAATGAATCGCTATAGCTATTTAAAAGGGTATTCGTTTTTTTCAGTGCATCTGTATAGTCGCTCAATTTCATAATCTTAAGGTTGCTACTATCAATCTCACGTTCCAACAGAAGGTTTTGGTATTGTATGGAATCTATAACACGCCTGTAACGCTGGTTTTCATCTCTTAACCGAGACAATTCTTTTCGGTAGCCTGTAAGTATACTATAATCTATATTGAGTTCATTGAGGGAATCTAACAATACTGCTATCCGTTGTTTGCTAAAATTAATTTCTTGCATGTAAGTGCCACGAACTTCAGCCAATTCACCAAAACTCTGTTGCATTGCTTTAAGGTCATCAATAATCATTTGTTTCTCATTGGCCAAAAATGTGAGTTTTTGATTGCTTTCTTTATAGTTAAAATAGGTGAGTGTAATAAGCCCCGCTATTGCTATTAACAATGCTATAAGGATAATTTTATGGCCTGATGGTTTGTTTTTTGGCTTCATTTATTTTTCTTTGACTTTGATTTTACTCAAAATCCCGGTTGCTCCTGAATGATAAATATACTAAATGATATTGAAACGCTCTTCTTCCCTCCTGTATGTCCGGGATGCGACTCTATCCTGCTTAAAAACGAAAAAACGGTGTGTGTGGTATGTCGGCATCAGCTTCCATTGACAAATTATCATGCTGTTCAAGGAAATCCGGTTGAAAAAATATTTTACGGTCGTGTGGAGATCGTCCATGCTACTGCCTTTTTAGCCTTTCAAAAGAAGGGGTTGGCACAACGGCTTATTCATCAATTAAAGTATAAAGGAAATCAAGCTATTGGAGGTTTTATAGGGGAATGGATGGGAAGCGTGCTTATGAATAATTTCCATTATCAAACTGTTGATGTTGTAGTCCCGGTGCCTTTACATCCTAAAAAATTACGGAAAAGGGGTTATAACCAAGTAAGTGCTTTTGGTAAAAAAATTGCCGGTGCTCTTAATGCCAGCTACAATGATGATGCATTAATACGGGTATCACATTCAAAAACACAGACTTTTAAAAACCGGATTGCCCGATGGAACAATGCTTCTTTTATTTTTGATGTGGAGCATCCCGGTTCATTAAAGGGTAAACATATTTTGTTGATAGATGATGTCATTACTACCGGTGCTACATTAGAAGCTTGTGCAATTACGCTTCAAAAAATAGAAAATGTCCAAATCAGCATTGCTACTATGGCCATTACCATTTAATTTCTGAGTTCATAAAATTAATTGTTATTTTGCAGCGCATTCATGTGTGTTTTTATGAGCAGTAAATTTATTCGGATTAGTGTTTGTTTAGTAGTCTTCTCAATGCTCATTAATTGTGCTAAAAGAGGTACTCCAAATGGTGGTGACCGGGATACCATGCCCCCAAAAATGGTGAAGGCTTCTCCTGAGATAAATACCACTGATTTTACGGAAAAGAAAATCCGTATCTATTTTGATGAATATATTAAATTTAAAGATCTTCAGAAACAACTTATAGTTTCTCCCCCACTGAATCAGCTACCGGAAATAAAGCCACAGGGAGGGGCTAGCAAATTTGTTGAAATAAAGATAAAAGACACTTTAAAAGAAAACACAACATACGTCTTTAACTTTGGGCAAAGCATCGTAGATAATAATGAAGAAAACCCTTATCCGTTTTTTAAATATGTTTTTTCTACAGGTAATTATATTGATTCATTAGCTGTTTCAGGGGTTGTAAAGGATGCTGAGAAAAAAAATCCCGATACTTTTGTGTCTGTATTGTTGTACGAAGTCGATTCTACATATACAGATTCTATTGTCTATAAAAACCTTCCAACATATGTAACAAATACATTGGATAGTGCCGCAACTTTTCAGCTTACTAATTTAAAGGCCGGGAAATACATGCTAGTGGGGTTAAAAGATGTTGCAAATAATTTTTTGTTTAATCAGAAAACTGATAAAATAGGTTTTTTAAAAGATTTTATTGAAGTCCCCACCGACTCTGTATATACGCTTACGCTTTTTAAAGAGGTTACTGATTATAAAGTTTCTAAGCCTGTTTTAGTTTCTAAAAACCGGGTTCTATTTGGGTATGAAGGTGAAGATGCATACGAAAAAATGACTGTCGAATTACTTACTAAAACACCAGATACATTCAAATATAAAATCATTAAAGACCGCGAAAAGGATACCCTGCATTATTGGTTTACTCCCTTTGATGTTGATTCGTTAGTTTTTAAAGTTTCGCATTCTCAAAAAACAGATACTTTTTCAGTAAAAATTAAAGAGTTGTATCGTGACTCTTTAGTGCTCTCCGGTATGCAAAGAGGTGATATCCTTTTTAATAATCCTTTCAAGATTGCAAGCAACATTCCACTGATAAAAAAAGATGACCGCAATATATTATTAATAAAAAGCGATTCTGCCAACGTTGATTTTGATACAGTTATTGACACTTTAAGTAATGAGCTGCTCGTAAACTGGAATATCCGTCCTAATGAAAAGTATATTTTACAATTGCTTCCAAATGCCTTAACTGATTTCTATGGGAACACTAATGACACACTAAATTATTACTTAAGTTCAAAAAGTTATGCCGATCTGGGAAATATTAGTATTTCGTTACGTAATGTTTCCAGTTACCCTATTATTATACAACTTACAGATGAGAAAGGTGTTGTAAAAGCCGAGCAATATGTAGAGAAAACATTGCCTTCTTACGATTTTAGGTTCTTAAATCCTGGTAAATACCATATCCGTGTTGTGTTTGATACTAATAAGAATGGTAAGTGGGATACAGGAAATTATCTTCAAAAACTGCAACCTGAACGGATCAGCTATTATCCTGACTTATTAGAATTACGCGCCAATTGGGAGCTACAGCAAGTTTTTACACTAGAGTAAACGAATCCCTGTCTGATAAAAACTTCAATTTATTTCTATAGCGATTCATGTGTTCTTTATCAAGGTTAACAATAAGTATTTCTTCTTTTTTTGAAAAAACCAACTCATTGCCCAACACATCATAAATACCTGAATGCCCCGGATATTCATATCCATTAGTATCAACACCCACACGGTTAACACCTATACAATACGCCATGTTCTCAATAGCCCTGGCCTTTAGAAGTACATCCCAAGCATTAATTCTGGGTTTTGGCCAGTTGGCTACATACAATAATAGGTCATAATTATCTATATTTCTTGCCCATACGGGAAACCTAAGGTCATAACATATCTGAGGGCATATTCTCCACCCCTTATAGTTAATGGTTTTTCGTTCCTTTCCGGCCTCATATACTTTGTCTTCTCCGGCCAGTGTAAAAGTGTGCCGTTTGTCATATTTTTCTATACTCCCATCCAGGTATGCAAATAGAAACCGATTGTAATATTTATTATTTTCCCTAATAACTATGCTTCCACAAATGGCTGTATTCATCTCTTGAGCTTTGGTTTTTAACCAATTTATAGTTTCTCCTTGTGCTGCCTCTGCTACCTGCATCGCATTCATTGTAAATCCGGTAGTAAACATTTCAGGAAAAATTATCAAATCTACCGGTTCATCAATTGTTTTTAGTTTTTCTTCATAGCGCAATCGGTTTTCTTTTGGACTTTCCCAAATGATACTCGTTTGTATTAATGCGACTTTTAATTGTTGCATGAATTTTATTCTCTTATTCTTCCGTTAAATACACTCACTTTTGGATTGAACGGATTCCCCGATGCCCTTCGGAAAGAAACGATCTGACCTACATGCCATAGACAATCAGCTATGGGGCCATTGATTAAATTCCAATATGGAAACTCCGTAGTGTTCTCACCTCGTTTAAAAACAACTTTATAAGAACCCATGTCATTTTCATTGTTTTTCTTTAGAATATCACTTGCCTTTTTAAGGTTCTCTAATGTTTCTTTTCGTTTCTCCTGAAAAGTAAGCTGTGGTTTATTCTCAATTTGTTCATTAGGCAGCTTTTTAGATGCATTTAAAATAATAAAAGACATACTGTAAATATGGTCAATAGTTTCCGCTGTGCTTCTGGCTTCTTTGCCTGGTTTGTAGTTTAAATCTTCTACTCTAAGTCCTTCTGTTGCCCAATAAAACCGAAACCCTAACCCATCTATCATTCTAGCTGCAACACTCATAGCGGTATACGCATTGGGATAATCTGGAATCTGATAATAGGGTAGGTCTGGAGCGTTCATATCTTTCATAGATTGATCATTTTGTGCATTCAAATCGTAAGATAAAAAATTCATTAATCCCCATAAAAGAAAAATATATTTCATATCGTGAAATTATAATTAGTTATATGGTAAATATAAAATGTAATTCTTTCATGTTTAACAAAACTACTTATTTCATTACCCATGATCTACGAATTATAAAATAAACAATCTATAAAAATGAAAGTTGTTTTCTGTAAAAGACAAGAAAATCTTATTCTTTTATGATTTTTTTGTAATGTTTCTCACAATTCTTCGACGGATAAACCATAGCTTATTTAAGTTAAAAAAGTAAATACAGGTACCAATGGATAAAAAATCAATGCAAATTTCAAACATCCCTTTTGTGTTTTTTAAATATTTTGCTGTTCTAACCGTTCTTATGATGGCCGTGGCATTTTATCAAAGTGATTCTTTTAACACTTCTGAAAACTTATGGCAACGGCATGTTTTTACATTATTAAAAATATTTCCATTTTTAATAATATCTGCCATAGCGTTTTTATTAATTTTAAGGTCTAGAAACCGTACTAAAAGAAAACACAACTCCCCCGCTATTACAAAAAGGCGGATAAAGCTATGTTCTTCTGATGGAAAAGAAGCCTTATATCTGGATATTTGTGATCTATTGTTTATAAAAAATGAAGATGCCTATTCATGTATCTATTATTTAAAGAATGATCGCATAGAAAAACGGTTGCTCAGGGGGAACCTATCTTCTTTTGAAAAACAGTTGCAATTCCCCCTGATACGTGTTCACAGGTCGTTTGTTGTGAATTTAATAAATGTCTTTAAAATAAAAGGAAAGACTCAAGAATATAAATTAGAGATGGAACAACTTAATATGGAAATTCCTGTTTCTAAAAAGTACACAGATACGTTATTAAAAGCCTGTGATAAAATTAAATCTATTGTTTTATAATCTTAATCTTTTATCCCCGGTGTAAAATCTTCCGGTGCATTTTTTGGAGCATTGCTCGTACCTCCTCCACCTGTGTCGTTATAAATTATCCACTCATCAAAGGTATATGTAGGGTTGCCCTTACTAATTGTATTTTTCCTGACGGCCCGCCCATCTTCAAATTCGTGGTTTGTCCCTGAGCCATCTTCTCCTATAATACCAAACATATCTATTACTTTTCCATTGGCATCTGTCAACATTAAATTGTCATCACCATTGGAACCAGCAGGGCCACTGCTTGTAGCTGCAAAGTCGGGAGCAAAACCATAAACATTGGTAAACTCTGTTGCATTGGCTGCAATTACAAAAGTGGTTTTAGGTGCTATAAAATAACCTGTAAGGTCAATTGTAGAACTTATCGTAGTATTGGCATTGGTATAGCGGTGAATTTTCCATCCGGTCAAATCTACTTTTATAGTTCCGGCATTGTAAAGTTCTATAAACCGCGCCCCAGAATTGTTGTTCGGATCTGCCAACTCCGAGAAAAACACTTCTTCAGTTTCGGTTACAGCGCAAAGTGCATAGGGTTGTGTGAAGCTGATGTCTTGCAAATTCCGCATATGCAACTGTAGGGCATTGCCCCCAAGCAATATCCCAGTAATACTCCCTTTGTTTGGATTGACCAGTTCATTCGCAAAAGTTGCCTCCGCCTTTGTAAAAAGACTTAGCTCACTTTCACAATCTGTAATGATTTGTATCCCTTCATAGGTGTTTTCTAAGTTTTTAAACTCACTGTTTATTATGGTTACAAGCTTGCAATTATACGTCCCTGATCTTGCTTCTGCAATGGTTATATTCTCAGACAATGGAAGACTTCCCAAAGTTCTTGAAATGATATTTTCTATTGGAATATTTTTTACTTGAATTATCCCCTCAATTTCTTCTATTGTAGTTTCTAATAATGCTATTTCCAATGCTTCTCCTAATGCCAAATCATGATTTGTTGTAAAGCTTAATAACATCCCTGTGGAGGTGTCTTGTACAATTATTTTTTCAGCTGAAATATTTAGTGCTTCCTTATCGGAAATGACGACTGCTTTTATTTTGATGTTTTCATTGATAAGCTTTGGTATTCCTTCGTATTGGTTCTTTAGTACTTCAAGGGTTATTAATTGTGCATTGGCAAAAACATCACAACGGTTATTTGTCATTTCTGAAATATCACTCAAATCCCTGAGTAAAAGTTGGTAGCCTTCCTCTGAAAAGCTAAGAATTCCGGTTATAGCTCCATTACCTGATGGAAGGGTTGTTTCTCCATAATCGGCAAAGCGACTTGTAGGTAGTTTTAACCGGTCTCCAAAGCAATTGGTAAGTGTAGCAACTGTATTTTTCCCGTCCACTACAAAAGTGGTGTTTTCTTCTACAAACTGTATCTCGTTGATTTGTACCAATCGCCCAACATCATTTAATGATAATGTTTTTATATCCACTTCTTTTGGCAACACTTCTTCTTGCGTTTCATGGACATAACTATGTTTGAACAATTCATCTTCGGAAATTCCTTCTAATTTTCCTTCTCTTTTTGCTCCAAGGTACAATTCTCCACCTACACTGTCAATATAAAGGCCTTTAGTACTTAGCGTTATCTTTTTCCCTATCTCATACCCAGCCTCCGAGAGTTTTGTTTGATTAATTTCCACACGGATGCCCCCAGTTTCGTCTTGTACATAAATGGCCCGTGATAGGTTCCCACTGGCATCATTGGCCGTAATAATAGCTTCTACAATAAAATTGTTTTCTATCTCTAGTATGCTTTCAGAAAAGACAGCTTTTATTTCATCAATTGTTGCATTTGCAGAGGGTGGTTCACAAGAAAAAATGGTTCCATCACAACGAGGGTTTTCAAAGAGAATATCTGTAATATCCCTAATAACCAATTCGTAATCATCGCCTGATTTACCCAATACACCTGTAATGGTTCCGCTCCCTGTAGGTAGGATTACTGATTGAAAATCTGAAAAGCCGCTGTTTCGTAACGTAATTTCATGTTTATTGCAGTCTCTCAGTGTTCTTTCTGTAGTTTCCTCGGGTATTGCATAGGGTTGGCATATGGCATCAGGAGCTACTTCTACATGTTCTAATTGTACTAACGTATTCAACATTGAATCATTAAGGCCTTCTAATGTTATTTTTTGAGGGGTGATCGTTTTCAGTTCACCACAAGAAATAAAAACATGGTGTTGTATTTGAGTTGCCGGCAGCCTGCCTATTGTAGGGGCTCCTCCAAATCCGGAGAAGAGCCCTCCTAATTTAAAAACCCCTTTGTTTTTATCAAGGTACAACCCTTTTAATTTGATGGCGAGTTTTTGTCCTATTACATAAAACAGATGATACTCTCGCAAGTCGATGTCTATTTGAAAGCCTTCCACAGGGCTCTCAGGACTATCTTGAAAGTGCAATGTCCCAAAAAAATTACCGGTTTTATCACTGGAAATTACATAGCCTTCTATCACTAAGTCTTCTTGAATTTCTATGAGTTCTCCATCATAAAGGGCTTTTACTGCTGCAAAAGTGGAGTTGGCAACCAATTCTGAATTACAAAATGATTTGGGCGTCTCAAATTCGTCATTTTTTACACATCCTTGAAGCAGGAGTATCACAAAACAAACAATAATTTTTATAGTTTTCATAGCGATTTGATTAAAAACTAATGGCCAGGTTGATAAAATATGTCCGCCCGAAACCATACCAATATTTTGGCCCAAAGGAAGGGTTGCTTCTGGAAACATCAGCCGTTAACTGCCCAAAGTTTCCATTCCGGCTTTGTTCAAAGCCCCCGGTTCTAAAGATGGTGTCAAACACATTATTAATACTGGCAAAAACACTTATGTACATATCATTTACCAACCACGATTTCCCTCCTACCACATTTAAAAGGTGTATATCTTCTAAAGGCCTTTGTTTTAATAATTGTGCAATAGCTTCATCTGTAGCTCCGGGAAAGCGAGCTCCGTTGGGATCGTCAGGGTTAATGGCAAAGCTTGCTGTACGGGTAATGGTAGAAATGTCTATGTAACGATCTGATAATTGATTGGCCGTCATTCCAACCCACCAATAATCAGGGTCTCGGTATTCTATCCCTAAAGAATATGCTTTTTGGGGCCCATTGGGCAGTTTTAGCCCTTTTATATTTGTACTTCCCAAATCCAGGTTTCCTTCCGGATTTATGATGTCCTCTTCTCGTCCGGCAGTATCAAAATTGATAGTCACATGGGCATTGTCTGCATAGGTAAATTCCCCTATGGCGGCCACACCCGTTAATTTTACGGTAGGTGATGCTTGGTATTCAATCCCTATCTCACCTCCTATATGTTGTTTGGAAATTCCGGAGACTACTTCCTGGACAAAATCAGTTCCTACACCCGACTCTACAAAAAAGAAATTGATGTCGGTAACATTTTCAAAACGGGTATAGTAAGCAGTAGCACGGGCTTTTATCTCAGGTAAACGAAGTAAATAGGTAATGTCTGCTGTCTGTATGGTTTCGTTTTTTATTTCCGGAACAACTTCGTTGTTTTCTCTCGGGTTGATAAATGCATTTTGAAGGATGGGGGCTTTAGTTAAGTACCCTGCGTTTATGGATACCATATGCCTTCCCGTAATTTTATATGCCAATCCCGCTTTTATACCATAATTTGAAAATTGAAGGGTTTCACTCTTTCCCAGTGAATTTTCCTGAAAACGTTCATTTAAAAAATTCCCCTCCCTTTGGTAGCTTGTTTGGGAAATCGTCCCTGCTAAAAAAGCCTCCCATTTTTTATGATTGAACTGTAGCTGCGAAAATCCCTGAAACTCACTAGTAGTTATGGAATAATCGTAGTTAAAGCGGTCATTTTCTTCTTTGATCAAATCGTTGTTTACATCATTTCGGGTATCGGAAAAAGGATCTGTATCTTCATGAAAAGTGCTTCCTAACAAGTCTTTTATTAGTGCATAATTTTCAGAGGTAAGGGTTCTGTAGGTAACCCCAACGTCCCACGTCAATTTTTGATTGAGCTTTATATTAGCTACGGCATTTGCAGTAAGTTGGGTGTCATCTGTTCGGTCTTCTTGTAATAGATAAACACTCTTGCCGGCTAGTTGTTCATTCGAATTTGCCTGAAAAACAGCTTGCCAATTGAGTTGTGGGTTTAATAAAAAGCCTTCTTTGGCAAGATTTGCATTCTCAAAATTAGCTCCTCCCGGACTGTTAATATAAAAACTTGGCAGATACCTGTAATATGACGGATCCGGATTGGGCGCGTTAAAATAACTCAATCGGGTCCGTCCTATTTTTCCAAATTGATAGGCAATTCCGGCATTTAATTTAAAGTTTTGAGCATCATACAAATAATTGAACATCACTATTGGTTCTTGGATGGTACGCACCCTGGAGTTCCGGATATCTCCATTTTGTATTCCCCAATAAGGGTTATAGGTATTGCCAACCAGATCAAAAACCTCTTCTGTCAATGGTGCAGAACGTCCCCTTCGATTTGATGCCAGCAATGCTGTTAAGTTAAGACTATGGTTTTTTGCCGGTAGGTATTCTACTGTAGCAAATACTGAATAGGCATCGTAAAGTGTCCCTGCGATGTAGCCTTCTTCCGTCCAACGCCTTGATGCTGAAACGGAGTAAGCAAAATTGCTTTTTTGAAGCCCTGAATGGTATGTTGCCATAACCCTGCCCCTATACGTACGGTTAGACGCTGAAGAAGACAGTCGCAATCCCGGACGGTAAAGGGATGCCCTGATATTTATGTTTGTAGTCCCTGCTATTCCTCCAAAGGTAACCGATGAAGGAGCAAGGCCATAAGTAAACTCTTGATTTCTGATTATATCATTTAACCCTCCCCAATTATTCCATTGTGGGCGGCCGTTAAAAAATTTGTTCATGGGAATGCCGTTTATCAAAACAGCTCCGTCTCGTGAGTCATAGCCCCGGGGTTTAAAAAAGGCTTGTCCAAAATCAAATGCTGCCCTACTTAGAAATACGTCTCTGGTAGCTTGTAATATTCCCACAGGGTTATCAATCTCACTATCATCAAACAAATCATTTTCTGTGAGTGTTATCAAGTTATCTGTTTTTTCTTGGGAAAGATCTTTTTCTAGATAAATAGCTCCCACATCTAAAGCTATTTCAGAAGTGCTGCTAACCGGCAATCGTTGTGTGATATATCCAAAAGCTTTGATGTTTATTATATAACTATCTACAGGAATATCACTAAAAAGAAAAGTTCCTTCTTTATTTGTTGTTTCAGATATCCCCAATTCCTCTATTGTTGCTGTACCATTTTTAATAGGGTTTTTGGTTTGAGTATCTATAATAATCCCTTTTAGCTGCATTTTTTGGGATGTCGCTGAAAAGGATAGCGCTATAGTAAAAAATAAAAGTATTCGCTTGTTCATTTCACTTATAAAAGCGGCGAATATAGTAAAAAACTATTTTAAAAAACTATTTTTCTTATTTATAATATTGAAAAAGATTATAAAATATAATAAGAATAAAAATGTATTAATATGCGTATATTCTTTCTTTTATTGTTTATATTCATACGGGTAAATGCTCAAAATAACCGTAGTTATTCTATAAGAACTATTGCTTTTTATAATGTGGAAAACTTATTTGACACTATCAATAACCCTATTACCAATGATGACAATCGCACCCCTAAAGGGAGTTATAAATGGACTTCTGAAAAATATCATGAAAAAATAGCGCGGATTGCATATGTTATTTCTGATATTGGAAAATCCGTAACAAAAACTGCTCCAGATATTATAGGGCTTGCCGAAATCGAAAACAATACTGTTTTAAATGACCTTATTGAAACCTCCAGTCTCATTAATGAAAATTATGGGGTTCTTCATTATGATTCTCCGGATGAACGGGGAATTGATGTGGCTTTACTTTTTAAGAAAGCGGTATTTACACCTCTCAGCTTTAAGGCACATAAACTTATCGTATATAATGAAAATGAGTACCGGGATTATAGCCGCGATCAACTATTGGTAAGTGGTTTACTTGATGGCGAAATGATCCATTTCATAGTCAACCATTGGCCTTCACGAAGTGGCGGGAAAACAAAAAGTGACCCTAAACGGCGCGAAGCGGCTTTGTTGAACAAAAAAATTATTGACTCGCTTTTAAAAAAGAACCCTAAAGCTAAAATTATAAGTATGGGTGATTTTAATGATGACCCTTCTGACCGGAGTTTTAAAAAAGTGCTGAAAACACATGGAAACCGAGCTGCTGATGAAGAATATTTCCTTTATAACCCTATGGAACAACTGGAGAAAAAAGGTGTTGGTTCTTTAGCACACCGCGACCGTTGGCATTTGTTTGATCAGCTCTTTTTTACTTCCGAGTTTCTTAAGAAGGATATGACTTCTTTCCGATATTGGAAAGCCGGTATTTTTAACCCTTCATATCTTATTACCCCTTCCGGAAGGTACAAAGGGTATCCATACAGGAGCTATTCCAACGGGCAGTTTACAAAAGGGTATAGTGATCATTTCCCTGTGTATTTATATTTGATAAAGGCTGTTAATTAATAATTGCTTAAAGACGAAACTGTCTAAAAAATTATAAAGATCTCTCACAATGACAGAAAAAAATTAGCTTATCCACATATTCCATGGTATCCTGCTCAGGATAATTATTAACCCTAGCACGTAGAACAGTGCTATTTTTCCAAATTTACGTTTGCTTGTAGTTTCTTTTTTATGCTTAGACCATCCTATGGTAATCAAAGCAATTGCTAAAATATTGGAAATAGGATGTTCTACTAATAATAAACGGGCATCTGCATTTTTCATAATGCCTCCCATTCCTAATTCGCTCCACAAAGCAAAGCGCGCAGAAACAACATATAGTATCAATCCTATAAGTAATTGAAGGTGTGAAAATATCAACCCAAAAAGGCTAATCCGAAGATCTTTGCTTAGTTTAAATTCTTTGTTGCCAAAATACCCTATAAGGGCATTAACAGAGGCTATTATGAGCACCAATAACGTTAAATAGGCCCAATAGGAATGAAGTGTTTGAACAGCAGTGTACATACGATTGTTTTTTAGTTTCTCAAAAATACTGATTTTTGGGTATTAAAAAACTCGCTACAGTTTTAGAAGCGAGTTTTTTATCTATTTATAACGTTCTTAGTTAAAGATGTAACGCAACCCTACTTGCATTTGCCATCTTGAACTTTGGATGCCTGCATCATCCAATTGTTCTAATCTAGCTGCTGCATCAGGGTCAAAGCTGAATACAGGGTCAGGTCCCGCAGTTTCTGTTCTAATTAAGCCAACTTCTCCAAAACCTCCTACAAATTTCTTTTTACCCCAATCTTTGTTTAATAAGTTGGTAAAGTTGAAGACATCTAAAGATAATTGGAAGGTGTGCTTTTTCTCTCCAAAGTTTACTGAGAAATCTTGTAATACTTTAAGATCTACTATATGGCTCCATGGGCCTCTTTCACCGTTACGCTCTGCATAATCCCCTCTTCTACTATTTAAGTATTCATTCCCTCTAATAAAAGCATTCAACGCAGCCCATTGCTGATCAGCAGTTAGACCATTAGCCCCGTCTAATAGTGTAATTTCTGATTGATTAGCAGGTACATATATCAACGCATTATCCCGAGAGTCATCATTTAATAAATCTCTTCCTTCTTGATAAACATATGTAATTGGCTGAGATTGTGACCCTTCATAGAACAAACTAAATGTAGTTTTTATGTTGTCATTCCAGTTTAGTTCATAAGAAGCATTTCCTAATATCCTGTGCCCTTGAGAGAAATCCGAACGCGTAGTTGGTAAATCTGAATTCTTACCATTTACGGTTTGGATATTTCTCCATTGTGAGCTGTTCTGTGAAGAAGTACCGTCAAAGATAGCATATGAATCTCCATAGGTATATGATAAACTTCCTGCAAAACCATTTTCAAATGGTTTTCTCAACGTAAACGATGCATTCCAAGAATAGCCTTCAGCTGTATTAGATAATAAATAGATGGCTCCATAAGTATCATCGATTTCATCACGTCTATCATAAAAAGGTCTATTATCCGCTCCATTTAATGTCCCAATAGGGCCTTTCAAGTTTAAATTTTCATAATATAGCGCATTGATGTTCTCATTAAAGATCCCTTCTGCTGAAGCGATTAGACCCCAGAATGGTAATTTTTGATCAACCCCTAAGTTTAGTCTAAATACTTGTGGTAATTTGAAATCAGAAGCTATTAAATCGACATTTCCTCCTGTGCCTCCTGTTCCAGGAGCCACATTTACTGGTTGTGAATTCACATCTGGGTTGAATCCGGGAACTGTAGTATTAAAGGATCCTGCAAAACCTCCTGTTACACCATTGTTGTTGTATGTCCCTCCAGGCCATACTAGTGGTAACCTTGAGGTGAAGATACCAAACCCTCCTCGGATTTGTGTTTCACGATTTCCGTTTACATCCCAGTTAAATCCTATTCTTGGTGATACGTGTAGAATAGGAGCAACGCCTTTTCCAACCCGTGCACCTTGAAGGTCTTTGCCTGCTGCCCTAAGCAATGGAACCGTTCTTGTGTTAAAATCATCATTAACAGGACCGTCTGACCATAATGGAAGGTCAAAACGAAGTCCAGCAGTTAATTTAAAATTATCTGAAATCTGTACTTCATCTTGTGCATAGAAGCCTAATTGCCAAATATCGAATTCAGAAGCACCATCAGAAGTATCTCCTACAGCTCCACTCCCAACTAACGAATACCCTCTTTGATAAAAATCAAGGTTTTGATCGTTAATGAAATCATTTACACTTTCATAAGTATAGTCTCCATAGTTAAATGCAAAGAACAAGTTCTTTACTTTGGAATATTCATTGTGTGTACCAAGTGTGATGGTATGTTTTCCTGAAAATATCTCAAAATTATTGGTGATGGTAAAGATATCTTGGTTCAATAAGTTTGCTGTAGAAAATGGTTCAGCACCAAAAGAGATAAAACCACTTCCATCTATAATATCAACTGTAGGAAAAGGATCTCCCAAAGGGTCTCTATCATCTCTTACTCTTGTATAACCAATAATCAAGCTATTCGCAAACTTGTTTCCAAAATTAGCGTTCCACTCCAATGCAGTAGAGTTGGTTACTGTTTCAAATAATTCTGACCCATTGATAAACCCTATACTATTAAAGTCTGAATTTCTAGCTTCTAGGTTATCTGCTTTTACATAGCTATGCCTTAATGAAAGCTTGTGGTTTTCATTAATATTCCAGTCTAGCTTAGCCGTAAACTTATCACTTTCTAGGGTTCTGGTATTATTATCAAATCCTCCTGGATCGTAACCATATGTGTTGATCAAAAATTGTCTTAATCCGTCCAGTCCGGCTGCATTAGTGTCCCCTACATATTGAGAAACATTAAATGGTTGTGGTGTTTCGTCATCTTGTCTTTCATAGTTCACAAAGAAAAACAATTTGTCTTTTACAATAGGGCCCCCTATACGAACACCATAGGTTTGTGCGGTGAAATCTGCTAATTTTTCTCTAGAGTCCCCAGGGCCTACTAGCTCCGGAGGAGTCTTTCCCGCCAAGTCTTCATTTCTTAAGAAGTAGTATGCAGATCCTTCAAATTCATTGGTTCCTGAACGTGTAATGGCACTAATAGCACCTCCAGTAAATCCTGCAATCCGAACATCAAATGGTGCTAATTGTACTTGGAAAGATTCAATAGCATCTACAGAGAAAGGGTTCACTCCTGTTTGCCCTCCATTAGTTCCTGAACCTGCTAAACCAAACACATCATTATTAACGGCACCGTCAATATAGATCGCATTATAACGGTTATTTTGCCCTCCGATAGATATTGAAAATCCATCATCTCCTTCAGTTAAAGAAGCTTGAGGGGTAATTCTAACAAAATCTGCTATAGATCTTGAAGCAGATGGTAATGTTTGGATATCACGGTTGCTGATATTTGTTTCTGCACCCGTTCTGTTGGAGTTAAATGTTCCCGTTGCATCTCCTGTTAATACAACCTCATCCAATGCAGTAGCAGATTCTACCATCTGATGGCTTATCCTTAAGGATTGCCCTAAATTTAAAAATTGATTCTCTCTCACAAAATCATTAAATCCAATATACGAAATAGTAATTTTGTATGGCCCTCCGGGCCTCATACCCGAAATTCGATAGAACCCATCAAAATCTGTTGCAGCTCCATACACGGTTCCAGAAGGTACGTGAATGGCTACAATATTTGCTCCGGGAAGTGGTTCCCCTGCGTTGTCAGTTACTTGACCTCCTAACGAAGAAGTTGTAACCCCTTGCGAAAAAGCAGTCGTTGTAATAAGTGCAACAACTACGGCAATAAACCAATTGTAAACTTTTTTCATTTTTTATTTTAATTTGTTTTTGTGCTGCAAAAATAGTGTATTTGCATAGATGAACATTAAGTGATTGTTAAATATTTTAACATAAACAAAAATAGCTGAAAAAGGTTTTATATTTCTGTTTTTCAGCTATTTATTCGTTAAACGGTTATTATTGTAGATCAATTTATTCTTTATATCTTTTCACGAGCTGTACTGTAGAAGTGTCATGTTTCGCTATTCCTTTTCCTTTAATGTCATCTAAAATTTTAGTAGCCAATTGTTTTCCCAATTCTACACCCCACTGGTCATAACTGTATATGTTCCATATAACACCTTGTACAAATATTTTGTGCTCATAGAGTGCTATAAGTCCGCCAAGGTTTTTTGGGGTCAATTTATTTATTAAAACAGTATTGGTGGGTTTATTCCCTTCGAATACTTTAAAAGGCAATATCTTATCAATTTCATCTTCAGGGAGGTTTTTTTGCTTTAGCTCATTAGATACCTCTTTTTTTGTTTTTCCGTTTAAAAGCGCCTCTGTTTGTGCAAAGAAATTGGCCATTAATTTATTGTGATGCCCTTCATTTTTATACAATGATTTTTTAAACCCTATAAAGTCTGCCGGAATCAATTTGGTCCCTTGGTGGATCAATTGAAAAAACGCATGTTGAGCGTTGGTTCCGGGCTCTCCCCAGATAATGGTTCCTGTTTGATACGTAACAGGTTTTCCGTTTCTGTCTACACTTTTACCATTGCTTTCCATAATTCCTTGCTGCAGGTATGCAGGAAACCGGCTCAGGTATTGTGTATAGGGAATTACAGCCTCGGTTTCGGCATCAAAAAAATTGTTATACCAGATGGTTAACAATCCTAATATAACCGGAATATTCTTATCGAAATCAGCTGTTCTAAAATGCACATCCATAGCATTGGCCCCTGCTAATAATTCTTCGAACCTGTCATAGCCCACAGCCAGGCTTATCGATAATCCTACTGCACTCCATAAAGAAAAACGGCCTCCTACCCAATCCCACATAGGAAATACATTTTCATCAGCAATCCCAAATTCGGTAATCTTCTCTAAATTGCTAGATACTGCTACAAAATGCTTAGCAATATCTTTTTGTGAAGCATTTTGCAAAAACCATTTTTTTACGGTATTGGCATTACTCAATGTTTCTTGCGTAGTAAACGTTTTAGAAACTATTACAAAAAGAGTGGTTTCGGGGTTTACGTTTTTTAGTGTTTCATGCACGTGATCGCCATCCACATTACTAATAAAATGTATGTTGAGGTGATTTTTATAAAACTTAAGGGCTTCTGTAACCATTGCCGGCCCTAAATCAGAACCTCCAATACCAATGTTTACTATGTCAGTAAATGGCTTCCCTGTATATCCTTTTGTCTCTCCTGATATAATTCCGTTGGTAAACTTTTTTATGTGCTTTTTTACTTTGAAAACCTCAGGGACTACATTTTTGCCTTCTACATAAATTGTATCTGTTTCTTTAGCTCTCAATGCCATATGTAATACTGCCCTTTTTTCTGTTTGATTAATGATGTCTCCTGAAAAATAGTTGTCAATTGCATCCCTTAGCCCAATTTCTTCTGCTAACTCTATAAGGTGCTCAAGTGTATTAGTGTTAATTCTATTTTTAGAATAATCTACATAAAAATCTTCCCATTCTATCGAAAATTTATTTGCTCTGGAAGGTTCTTCATTAAAAAAATCCTTCATGTGCGTATCTTTAATGGAAAGAAAATGCTCCTGAAGGATTTTCCATGCCGATGTATCGACAGGGTTTCTATTTTGTAATGGCATGTTTAGTTTAATTCGGTTACTAATTCTTCGTATTCTTCATCGAAGAGAATACAGTCTAACTGTGTTATTAGCGGGTGGATATCAGATAAATAAGCTTCTTTAATGCTTTCATCCATAGGTTCCGCAGCGGGAAGGTCTTGTTTGTATGGATCTACCTGATACCCATTTTTCCAAAAACGATAGCATACATGCGGCCCTGTAGCCAATCCTGTACTTCCTACATATCCGATAACGTCTCCCTGTTCTACAAATTCACCTACTTTTACTGCTCGTTTCGTCATGTGCAGGTACTGTGTTTCATAGGTACTATTGTGACGGATTTTCACATAGTTGCCATTGCCTTTCGTGTAGCCAGATTTAGTAACAGTCCCATTAGCAGTTGCCATTATAGGTGTTCCCCTAGGAGCTGCGTAATCAGTCCCTTTATGGGCTTTCCAGCGTTTTTGAACAGGATGGAAACGACGAGGGGAGAAACGTGACGATATACGACTAAAATTCAACGGTGCTCTTAAAAATGCACGTCGCATAGTGTTGCCTTCTTCATCATAATAGTCATGTATTTTTTTAATAGTGTCCGATTCATAACGAAATGCGTAGAATGGTTTGCCATTGTGTTCAAAATAAGCAGCTTTTATACGGCCTGCTCCCGAATAGATCGTATCTTCTATGTATTTTTCGTCATAAATTATTTTGAATTTATCACCTACTTGAAGTCTAAAAAAGTCAACCGTCCAAGCATAAATGTTAGACATCTCGTTTAATACATTATAGTCAATCCCTTGCTCTATAATTGCTTCTGAAAGTGTGGTTTTCACGATTCCGGATGCTTCTCGTTCTATAATCTTAACAGGCTTTTTTTTGTTATATGCCTGTATTAAAGAGTCTTTAAAGTCAACTACTGTATAGTTGATATTGTCGTGCTGATAAATAAAAACCTGTGCTTTTTGAGTAGTGTCTTTTGCTTTTAAAATAGTATAAGGTTTCCCTGCCCGAATCCTTCTGGCGTCAAAAGTGTCTTTTACAGTAGTTGTTATTGCTGCAATTTCTCCGTAGCCCAATCCGTGATTCAAAAGGATTTCTCCAAAACTATCACCAAATCGTACTGTGTCTCTTTGAACTAAGTATTCATTGAAATTATATCCAAATTCAATATATTCCTTTGGTTCGCCTGCATCAACCTCATGGACAATATTTTTTTGCTTTTCTCTTTTACAAGATGCAAGGACACTGATTGACAGTATAATTAAAAACAGGTTCTTCTTCATTGGTTTGGCTTTTTTTCAGGGTTATACATGTGCGCTACCCATTGTTTTCCCCATTCTTCTTTTTCTTTCTTTGTCCAAATTTCAGGAAAAAAGATGATTTTTTGAAAACTTGGGGGCAAAAATTGCTTCCAGTTGGTGCCTCCTGTGGCTCCAATTTCACTTTTTTCTTTCCTTAAATACCTGTATGCAGATCCCATATGCATAAGTGGCCAGTTCACATTTGCATTAACATCCAGTGCTTTCATTGCTTCTATCAATTCGAGGTTTCGCTTTTCTTTTTCCGGAAGTTGTAAATACTTATGATAAATAGTATTGTCTTGCACTTCGTTTGCTATACGTAAAAACCTTGGGGTATAACGGTATTCAAACTGTTTAAGGGTCAATGTCTTTTCTCCTGTCTTAAGGTTTGTAGCGCCTTTTTTCCAATAGATTTCTTCATAGAGTTCCTCTATAGGGTTATTTTTTGAATAGTTGTCCCTTACTGTATGGTGCACCAGGTTTTCCATAGGTGTTGCATAAAGTTCTATCATCCGATATTGAGCAGATTGAAAACCACTGGCAGGAAGCAAGGCCATTCGGTACTGTAAGAACTGCTCACGTTCCATGCCGTTTATCATAATTTCAAATGAAGAAATAAGTGCTTTAAAATAACTGTTTATTCTACTTATTTTCTGAATTAAGAATGGTGCTTCTTGTAGTTTGTCATCAATAATCTGTTTTTGTTCATGTATAATAAGCTTGAAATAGAGCTCGGTAATTTGATGATACATGATGAATATCTCCTCATCAGGAAAATGGGTTTTTGGGATTTGAAGGCTTAAAAGGGTATCCAAATGAATATAATCCCAATAAGTAAGATAACGTTGATGAAGAAGCCCATCTAAGTATGAACCAAGGTCTTGCCCGGAATTTTTATATTTTTCTTCGAGCTTTTTTATTTTCTGAATTATTTCAGTATCTACACTCATTTATTCTATTTCTATTTTGAATTGGTGCTTTAACCCTTTGAACGCATTTAAGTCCGCTTTGAGCGAGCCAATAGCAAGGTCTGCTTTTATTCTTATCGGTATTTTATTTGCATCTTTTGAAACCCAAAGTGTTAAACTTTCCTGTTCTTTAAAAACTCTTCCGGATTGTACATATGGGCGAAATCTCAAGCATTTTATTTTTCCGAATTTTGTCCGAATCGTTTCTGTCCCCAAGTATTTGAGTTTGAATTTGAATATCCCATCATCATCATATAACATATCTATTTGAAATTCATCCCCTGCATTTAAACCTTCTAAATTATAGCGGTTCCGCATATAGTAGAATGCAGATAGCAGATCTTGTACTCCTTCATGCGTATTTAGTACTATCTGTTTATTATTCTTGTGATCAACAATGGTTGCTTTCTTCGTGTCATGATCAAAATTAATTTCTAAATCTTTAGTGTACCCTCCTTCATCTATTTGTCTTATGAACTTGTAGGGTTTTCCATTTTCCTTGTCAAAATAACTTTCATAATTATCATCTACTTTATAAAACAACCGGGCTAAACCAGTTGTTCTCCCTTGGCCAATCACATGATAGGTTTGCTTTCCATCCAAATAATCATTCTTCAGTTCTAATGTAGCATAACTAGCATTAAATATTCCATAATGTACCCGAAATTGAAACCATTCCCCTGCTTCAAAAGATGATCCATTAGGGTTATCTATATTAAATCCCGTTAAGAGAAAAAGCAAAAATATTGGGATTATTCTTTTCATCGTACTTATTATAATGTAAAAATAATAAAACCTACTACATGTAATGGTCGTAACTTTCTATTAAACCATTCATTAGATGGTTATTATTTTATGTCCATAACGATGTTTTTCAATTAAAATTTTATAGGGTCCCTCTCATTTCTTGTTCCCTTTCAATGGATTCAAAAAGTGCTTTAAAGTTTCCTTTTCCGAAAGATTGCGCTCCCTTGCGCTGTATGATCTCAAAAAACATTGTAGGCCTATCAAGCACCGGTTTGGTAAAAAGCTGAAGCAGATAGCCTTCATCATCTCTGTCTATCAGAATTCCCAATTCTTTTAATGGTTCTAGATCCTCATCTATTTCCCCTACGCGGTCCAGAACCGTATCATAATAGGTTTCAGGCACATATAAAAACTCTACACCTCTTGCTTTTAGCTGTGTAACGGTTTCTATAATGTTATCTGTTGCAACAGCAATATGTTGTACCCCAGCTCCATTATAGAAGTCTATATATTCTTCTATTTGCGACTTTTTCCTTCCTTCTGCAGGCTCATTAATCGGAAATTTTATACGCCCGTTTCCATTACTCATCACTTTACTCATCAAAGCTGTGTATTCAGTGGAAATATCCTTGTCATCAAATGATATAATCTGGGCAAATCCCATTACTTTTGCATAAAACTCGCACCATTCATTCATTTCATTCCACCCTACATTTCCTACCATATGATCTATATATTTCAATCCTACCTCTGAAGGCCTATAATCAGTATCCCATGTTTTATATCCCGGCATAAAAATTCCTTTGTAGTTTTTTCGTTCTACAAATACATGCACTGTTTCTCCGTAAGTGTGGATTCCTGAAAGAACTACTTCTCCATGTTCGTCTTTTAGTGTTTTAGGTTCAAAATAGCTTTTTGCCCCCCGCTTAGTAGTTTCCTTATAGCTTTTTGATGCGTCATCTACCCATAGGGCTATTACTTTTACCCCATCGCCATGTTGCTCTATATGGCGATTAACCTCGCCCCCTGATTGTAAAGGAGAGGTTAAAACCAATTTTATTTTACCCTGTTGCAATACATAGGAAACTTTATCTTTTATCCCTGTTTCCAATCCTGCATATGCCACCGGTTGAAATCCCCATGCAGACTGGTAGTAATGCGCTGCCTGCTTGGCATTCCCCACATATAATTCTACATAGTCTGTTCCTAAAATAGGCAAGAAATCATCTGCCTGAGGAACTATTTTTTCTAATTTTAAAGAGGTGTTATCTGTTATCATTGTTGTTACTTTTTGTTAGTTATTCATTCTTCAAATTGTCAATTTACTCTAACCACGATTTATAATAGCTTTCGTCAGCAATTTTCATGGCTTCTTCCGTTACTTGAAGTGGTTTAAATGTGTCTACCATTACAGCCAGTTCATCTGTTTTTACCTGTCCTATACTTCTTTCTGCTGCACCTGGATGTGGTCCATGTGGGATCCCTGCGGGGTGCAGTGATATATGTCCCGGACCTATGTCGTTACGGCTCATAAAATCACCATCCACATAATAGAGCACTTCATCGCTATCAATATTGCTATGGTTATATGGCGCCGGAATAGCTTGCGGGTGATAATCATAAAGTCTTGGGACAAAACTACACACCACAAAAGCATCTGTTTCAAACGTTTGATGTACCGGAGGTGGCTGATGAATACGTCCTGTTATAGGTTCGAAATCATGAATAGAAAATGCATATGGATAATTGTAACCGTCATATCCTATGACATCAAACGGGTGTGTTGCATATATCATGTCAAAGATCTCATTCTCTTTTTTGACTTTCATTAAAAAGTTCCCTTTTTCATTATACGTCTCCAATTCTTCTGGCTGTCGGATATCCCGTTCACAGAAAGGGGAGTGTTCCAATAACTGACCAAACCAGTTTCGGTAACGCTTCGGAGTGTATATAGGTCTTCTGGACTCTACAATAAATAAGCGGTTATCATCGGTATCAAAATCTATTTTATAGATGATCCCTCTGGGAACTAATAGATAATCTCCATATTTAAAATCTAAATTCCCTAAATGTGTCCTCAATTTTCCACTTCCTTTGTGGATAAATAGCAACTCATCAGCATCTGCATTTTTATAAAAGTACTCTTTGGTTGACTGCTGTGGTGCTGCCAGTATAATAGTGCAATCACTATTAGTCAGCACCGGTTTTCTACTGTCTAAATAGTCTTTCTCCGGACTTACTTTAAATCCATGAAACCGGTATGATTTTATATTGTTCCCTATAGCTACTTTGGGGGTTACATCATAGCTCCCTTTTATTTCTTTAACTTGTGTAGGGCGGTGTTCATGATAGAGGTTGGTGGACATTCCATCAAACCCTATGGTCCCAAACAGTTGCTCATAATAAAGGCTCCCATCGGGCTTCTCAAATATAGTATGTCGCTTAGGAGGAATCTTCCCTAATTTATGATAAAATGGCATGATTTTTATTTTTAATTATTTATAGTGTAGAAGATTGTTTCTTCTTGTTCTTGTCGTGAAGAATTGCTTTATCTCATTCAGGGTTTCTCTTAATGAGATAGCACAAATATTGCATCAATGATTTCCAAAATGGCATCATGTAACAAATATCGGAAAAATTTGTGTTATTTTCTAGAAAATAATCCTAGAACCAAAAGCCTAAATTGAAAAACCATTGGCTTTTTTTTGTTTCGGGAGACCATGAATATTTTACTTCAACAGGACCAATAAAAGTCTCCAGTCCATACCCTAGGGCATATCCTGAAAAATCAGGAGCGGTTATCCATTCCTTATTATTGAATATATCATCCGCCGCATTGGCATAGTTGACCGTAACGTTAAAATGGTTTTTTTCTATGAACTCATAATCTACATTTAGTGTAGCTTTTACATAACTGTTGCCACCAAAACTAATAAAGTCATATCCATAAAACGGAATAAAATTATTGATAAAATCATTCCCATATCCCCCTAATATAAAATCAAATGTTCCCAACTCTGAACCTCCCAATGTAAATCCTCCTTCCGTACTAAGGTTTACGGATAGTTCTTCCAATAAAGGGAATGCTACTCCCATTTTTGCTTTTCCTATAGAATACTCACTAAACAATCCTGTAAAGTCGCTTGAGTACAAGTACAGATGAAGATCCCCTTCGAAGAAAAGTCCTTTTTTAGGGAAATATTTATCGTCATATGTATCTAGTTTCAGTGTTCCATAGGTGCTAATGAAATCGCTATTCTCGAAGATGGCATTGTCTGTTTCCTCATCAATAGTATCTGATTGGTATTTTATATGTTTATGTTCCAACCCTAATGAAAAGGCAAATTCTTCACGAATAACTGTTTGAACGTATATCTGATTGGTAAAATCACTTACATCAATGTTTATGCGATTGATTTCTGCATCCGGAAATCCTGTTTGTGCTCTCACAAAATCAAAATCCACATCTTTTTCGAAGCTATTAAACCTCGAGTTTATACCAATACTCCAATAGAACCCTTTGTCTAAATAGTATTCGAAATTATAGCGGATATTGTCTCCCAGAATTACATCCAGCGAAGCTACATCATCATCAAATAATAAGCGCTTGTGTGTCAAATTTATGAGGGCTGCACTTTTGTACAAATCATCATAGTGAACTCCTAATTTTAAAAATGTTTGATCTTGCCGTTCTTTAAGGTTCACCGTTAAATGTTCTCCTCCCGATTCCATTGGAGTGAGTTTGTACCGTATGCTTTCAAAATTATTGGTTGCAGATAAATTGTTGATTCCCTGATTGAATTTTTCGTATGTGACACTCCTGTCTAGTTTAACCCTTAATTTTCCTTTTATGTATGCTCTTGTGTAACGATCATTCCCTTTTAACGTAAGTTTTCTAACCCTAACAGAATCGTTTTGCGGAATCCCTGGGTTATCTTTTATTTCAGGTTTTTGTTTTAGTGCCAACGCTTCAAGGGCTGCTTTTTTCTCAGAAGCTGCTGTTTGTCCTTTATCTATGATTTGTTTCCCATCATCAAATGAAACTACGGTAAAGTTTTGCATTTCAGGTTTTATGTATATGTCCGTTAATACCGATTTTATCTTCATGTCATTTACCGTCCTATAATTATTTATCTGAAGTAATACCTTTGTTGCCGATTTTAATGCTTCTCTATCAGAAAGGTCATGTTGTACATCTACACCTATAATAACATCTGCTCCCATTGCTTTTACAAGATTTATAGGATAATTGTTTACCACTCCTCCATCTATGAGTAATTTTCCATCTATTTCTACCGGGGCAAAAAGTGAAGGGAAAGCACCACTGGCACTGATGGCATCCGGCAAATAGCCTTTATTTAATATAACCGGTTCCCCCGTTTCTAAATTTGTTGCTACGCAAAGAAATGGTATTGGTAGTTCATTAAAATTCTCTACATCACTTACATGGCGCAGCAGCTTCACTAATAGGTCATAGGTGTTTTGTCCTCTAGATAGTGCTGAAGGGATATTTATTTTGAAATCATCAAAAGGAATCGTGAGGAAGTATTTCTCTTCATCATCTTTTTCATAAAATGCTTTGGCATCTCTAGGGATTTTATCTTGGATGAGCTCTTTAAAATCTACCTTTTGGAATATAGAATCTAATTGATGGGCCGTATAGCCTGAAGCATACAATGCACCTATGATAGCCCCCATACTTGTGCCCCCAATATAATCTATCTGCACACCTGCTTCTTCTATTGTCTTTAACGCACCTATATGGGCGAGCCCTTTTGCCCCTCCACCACTAAGTACCAAACCTACTTTTATATCTTTTTGTGGATTTGTCTGGGCAATCAGTAGCTGAAAAAACAATAGGAACAGTATGGTAATCTGTTGTTTTCTCATACGCTGAATATACTTATTTTTAATGAAAGCCCCCATATATTTTATGGGCTTTTGACGAGCCTACTACTTTTGTTAATTCTTGTAATGAAGCTTCTTTTATACGCTTTACCGATTTAAAGTTTCTCAACAGCTCAATAACGGTCTTTTCTCCTATGCCCTCAATAGTTTCAAGTTCTGTTTGTATTGCTGCTTTACTCCGCTTATTTCTATGAAAGGTAATTCCAAAACGATGGGCTTCATTTCGGAGTTGTTGTATAATTTTTAAGGTTTCTGATTTTTTGTCTAAATACAAGGGAATAGGATCGTCCGGATAATATATTTCCTCTAGGCGTTTTGCAATTCCAATAATAGCAATTTCTCCTCGAAGGCCAAGTGTGTTCAAACTTTTCAAAGCTGAAGACAACTGACCCTTCCCTCCGTCTATGACAATAAGTTGTGGTAAAGAAGCTCCCTCATCTAGCATTCGTTTATACCTTCTATAAACGACTTCTTCCATTGATGCAAAATCATCAGGCCCTTCAACCGTCTTAATATTAAAATGGCGATAGTCTTTCTTGCTTGGTTTTCCATCTTTAAAGACCACACACGCTGCCACTGGATTGGCTCCTTGTATGTTAGAATTGTCAAAGCACTCTATATGACGTGGTTCTTCAGAGAGCCGAAGGTCTTTTTGCATTTGTGCCATCAAACGCTTTACATGCCGGTCAGGATCCGTAATTTTTACTTGCTTGATGCGTTCTTGACGATAAAATTTAGCGTTTCGTTCAGATAGGTTTAGCAATTGTTTTTTATCTCCCAATTTAGGAACAGTTACTTTTGTCCCCGCTTCAACAGAAATCTTAAAAGGGACATAAATTTCTTTGGACCGGGAATGAAAACGCTGTCTGATTTCAGTAATTGCTAGCTCTAATAATTCTTCATCACTTTCATCTAACTTCTTTTTCATTTCAATGGTATGGGAACGGATAATTGCGCCATAGGACAGTTGGAGAAAGTTAACGTATGCATAGCTCTCATCAGACACAATGGAAAACACATCTACATTACTGATTTTTGGATTTACAATGGTCGACTTTGCTTGGTAATTTTCAAGGACTTCTATTTTTTCCTTTATCGCTTGCGCTTCCTCATATTTCATTGCCAAAGAAAGTTCTTTCATTTGTTCTTTAAACTGATGTAATGAGTCTTTAAAGTTTCCTTTTATGATTTCTCTTATGGCTTTTACCTGTTCTTCATATGACACTATTGTTTGTAACCCTTCACATGGCCCTTTGCAATTCTTTAAATGGTACTCTAAGCATACCTTGTATTTTTCAGCTTTTATTTTTTCTTCCGATAGATCATAGTTACATGTTCTTAAAGGATATATGCCTCTTATCAATTCCAAAAGTGTCCTTACCGTTTTCATGTTGGTATAGGGTCCAAAATATTCAGAGCCATCTTTTATGAGTTTTCGGGTGTAAAAAATTCTTGGGAAACGCTCTTTTTTTATGCAAATCCAAGGATACGATTTGTCGTCCTTGAGCATTACATTATAACGGGGCTGGTATTTTTTTATTAAGTTATTTTCCAGTAATAAAGCGTCTGTTTCTGTTGGGACTACAATGTGTTTTATAGTGGCTATTTTGGAAACAAGAATCCGGGTTTTACCTGATTCATATGTTTTTTGAAAATAGGATGCAACTCTTTTCTTCAGGTTTTTGGCTTTTCCCACATATAGAATTTTCCCATTTTTATCATAGTACTGATATACCCCCGGACTATTGGGAAGTGTTTGTACTTGTAATTCTAATGAAGGAGTATTCATACCCACAAAAATAAGATAAATATCAACCCCTTTTCATTTGGTTTTATCGACAGGTTTTAAATATTGAACGCTATGTTGTAGGAATAAACTAATGCCTTTCTCGATAAAGTGTGCATTTCATCGAATAAATTGGTTCATTCACAGATGTTTAAAAACATTTTACTACTTTTATGTCACCAAATTCTTTTAATCATGAATGCATATTTAATCGCTTTAATTGTTTACTTCATACTTTTTATTGGTTCTTCTTACATTATTCGATTTGTTCTTTCGAAGAAAGCCGTTACTACTAAAGTAGATGCCCCAAAAGCACCTGTTAGAGAACATACCGTAAGCAATAGCAAGCTTGTAGTTATAGACTAAATGAACAAAACAGAATTACGGAAGAAATACAAATTGCTGCGTAATTCACTTTCTAATTCTGAAATTGAAACATCCAGTCTTCAAATTGCCAATAGGTTATTATCCATTCCTATATGGGAAAAGACATACTATCACCTTTTTTTGTCTATAATTGAACTAAAAGAAGTAGATACTAGTTTTATTCTTCATATTCTACAGGGAAAGGATAAGGAGGTAGTTGTTTCTAAAAGTTTTTTTGGGGACACCTCAATGAAGCATTTTTTATTAACTGAAAATACACGTATCAAAAAAAATAATTTTCATATTCCTGAGCCTATAGAAGGCATTGAAGTTCCCGTTGCTAAAATCGATGTTGTTTTTGTTCCCCTGTTAGCTTTTGATAGAAAAGGGCACCGTATTGGTTATGGGAAAGGGTTTTATGACCGGTTTTTAAATGCGTGTAGACCGGAAACCTTAAAAATAGGGCTTTCTTTTTTTGAGGCTGAGGATAAAATTACTGGTTCCGGATTACATGATGTTGCGCTCAACTACTGTGTTACCCCGAACAAAGTGTATGCATTTACAGAAAATGTATAATTATTTTTTCTTCTTTGGAAATGCTTTTTTATTGAATACTAGTAGAATCCCTACTCCTACACTAATAGCAGTATCAGCAACATTAAAAACCGGTTCAAAGAAACGAAAAGTATCCCCTCCTACTACCGGAACCCAATTGGGCCAAGTGGTGTCTATCATCGGGAAATAAAGCATGTCTACCACCTTCCCATAAAAAAGCCCTCCGTATGGCTCATTTGAAAACAAGGTCGCTATCTGACCATAGCTATCGTTAAAAATAGCTCCATAAAAAACCGAATCTATAATATTGCCAAGTGCTCCCGAAAAAATTAATCCAACAGCTAAAATAAGGGTTTTAGAGCCTTTCTTTTTAATAGAGTCATATAGCCAGTAGCCAATTCCTGCAACAGCAAATATCCGGAATATGGTAAGAATCAATTTCCCTGTTTTATTAGATACCGGAAGAATATCACTAAGTTTTGCTCCCCAAGCTGCTCCTTCATTTTCTATAAAAAGTATTTTGAACCAACTGAAAACTTCCACATCTTCATGTAATGTGAAATGTGTTTTGATGTATATCTTACTGATTTGATCAACCAATAAAACAAGAATAATTAATAGGGATACTTTTTTTAGTGTCATACTAGTTCTAATGCCTTAAAGCAAATCATTGCTCCATTGAGAAAATTATTATTTCTGCATGTTTTTGGCTTCGATGCTGAGGGTGGCATGTGGAACCAGTTTTAAACGCTCTTTATTGATAAGCTTTCCTGTTACCCGGCAAACTCCATATGTTTTATTTTCAATGCGCAATAACGCATTTTTTAAATCCCTGATAAACTTTTCCTGACGGATAGCCAATGCCGTGTTTGCTTCTTTGCTCATCGTCTCTGAACCTTCTTCAAAAGCTTTAAAGGTAGGTGAAGTATCATCCGTTCCGTTGTTCCCATCGTTCATATAGGCACTTCTAATAAGTTCTAAATCGTTTTTTGCTTTTTCAATTTTTGCTTCAATCAGTTCCCTGAATTCCATCAGGTCTTTATCAGAATATCTTGCTTTTACATCTTCTGCTTTCATAATTCTCTATGTTTTTTAATCAATAGTCTTGTGTTTATTTCATCAAAGGCCACTTCTGTGCCTTCTTCCATATACTCTTCAAATTTTAATTCAGCAGTTAATGTTTCTGCTTTTATATAGTCTAAATTACTAACCACGGCTTTTTCGATAGCTTCATGTCTTTGAAATTTCACATCAATCTTATCCGTTACTTCAAAGCCGGAATCTTTACGGAGGTTTTGGATACGGTTCACCAGTTCTCTCGCTATGCCTTCTTCTCTTAGGTCTTCTGTTATGGTTACGTCCAATGCAACTGTTAGCGGTCCTGAACTTGCTACCAACCAACCTTCTATGTCTTGTGATGAAATAATAACTTCATCCAATTCTAAATTAATACTTTTTCCGTTAATATGGACTGCAATAGTACCTTTTTCCTCGATTTCCTGGATCATTTTTTGATCGAAATTTTGTATCTCTTTGGAAATCAGGTTCATATCTTTTCCGTAACGAGGCCCTAATATTTTAAAATTAGGTTTTATCTGTTTCACTAAAAGTGCTGAAGCATCGTCCAAAAGTTCTATTTCTTTTACATTGACTTCTGCTTTTATTAAATCTGAAACGGCTTCGATTTCTTGCCTTTGTGTTTTATCAAGTATTGGGATAATAATCTTTTTTAGTGGTTGGCGTACTTTTATTTTCTCTTTTTTCCTTAGTGAAAGTACTAATGACGAAATGGTTTGTGCTTTTTCCATTTTGCGTTCCAGCACTTCGTCAACAAACAATTCGTCAAATTTCGGGAAGTCAGCTAAATGTACACTTTCACAAGTTTCTCTCTGAGTAGCTCTTGTTAAATCTTTATATAAACGGTCCATATAGAATGGTGCAATAGGTGCCCCCAGTTTTGCTACTGTTAAAAGACAATCGTATAATGTTTGGTAGGCTGCTATTTTATCTTGTTCATAATCGCCTTTCCAAAAACGTCTTCTACTTAATCGTACAAACCAGTTGCTCAGGTTTTCCTGTACAAAATCAGTTATAGCCCTTGCAGCTTTTGTAGGCTCGTAGTCTGCATAAAATGCATCTACCTTTTTTATTAACGAATGAAGTTCAGACAATATCCACCGGTCAATTTCAGGGCGCTCATTCAAAGGAATAGTGCCTTCTGCGTATGTAAAATTATCAATATTGGCATACAGGCTGAAAAAAGAGTAGGTATTGTATAGTGTGCCAAAAAACTTTCGGCGTACCTCAGCAATCCCTTCTTCATCAAATTTTAAATTGTCCCAAGGATTTGCATTGCTGATCATATACCAACGGGTAGCATCTGCCCCGTACTGGTTTATAGTTTTAAATGGGTCTACGGCATTCCCCAAACGTTTAGACATTTTTTGTCCATTTTTGTCCAATACCAATCCATTGGAAACTACATTTTTATAGGCCACTGAATCAAAAACCATCGTTGCAATCGCATGGAGTGTATAGAACCATCCTCGCGTTTGGTCAACACCTTCTGCTATATAGTCAGCAGGGAACGCTTCTCCCTTATCTATCTTTTCTTTATTTTCAAAAGGGTAATGCCATTGTGCGTATGGCATAGACCCGCTATCAAACCATACATCAATCAAATCCGGTTCCCGCTTCATGGGGTTCCCTGAGAGTGCCACTAATACAATTTGATCTACTACATTTTTATGTAAGTCTATCTTTTCATAATTGGCATCGCTCATGTTTCCTAGTTCAAAATCAGAAAAAATAGCTTCTTTCATATGCCCTGCAGCAACTGATTTTTGCATTTCTTCTTTAAGCTGGGATACTGAGCCAATTATGATTTCTTCTTTTCCGTCTTCTGTCCGCCATATAGGCAATGGGATGCCCCAAAACCGGGAACGTGACAGGTTCCAGTCGTTTGCATTGGCCAGCCAATTCCCAAAACGCCCTTCACCGGTAGCCTTGGGTTTCCAGTTGATGGTCTGGTTTAGTTCAAACATCCGGTCTTTTACAGCAGTGGCTTTTATAAACCAAGAATCTAACGGATAATACAATATGGGTTTATCAGTACGCCAGCAATTAGGGTAGCTATGTACATACTTCTCTACTTTAAAAGCTTTGTTTTCTTCTTTTAACCGAATTGCTATTTCTACATCTACCGATTTTTCAGGGGCTTCTCCATCAGCATAGTATTCATTTTTTACATATTTCCCAGCAAGCTCTCCCATTTCGGATCGAAATTTTCCTTGAAGGTCTACCAATGGAACCGGATTGTTGTTTTCATCCAGCACCAACATGGGGGGAACTTCTGGACTGGCTTCTTTCGCTACTTTGGCATCATCGGCTCCAAAAGTAGGGGCTGTATGTACAATTCCGGTACCATCCTCAGTGGTTACAAAATCGCCGGAAATAATACGGAAAGCATTTTCGGGATGTTGATACGGAAGTGCGTAAGGTAGCAGTTGTTCGTATTTTGTGCCAACAACATCTTTTCCTTTAAATTCTTTAAGTATCTCAAATGGGATTTTTTTATCTCCCTCTTTATAATTTAATTCGCTTTCATCATCTGCCTGTTCATATTTTCCTGTAAATTGTTTGGTTACCAATGCTTTTGCCAAAACAACATGTATAGGTTGGTGTGTATATTGATTGAATGTCTTTACTAATACATAATCAATTTTTGGCCCTACGGTAAGTGCGGTATTGCTAGGCAATGTCCATGGCGTGGTTGTCCATGCTAAAAAGTGAATATCGCCATAGTCTTTCAAGAATTTAGGAAGTGTTTCTTTTTTTGCTTTAAATTGTGCCGTTACGGTAGTATCTGTTACATCTTGGTATGTTCCGGGCTGATTGAGTTCGTGCGAACTTAACCCTGTTCCTGCCTTAGGTGAATAGGGTTGTATGGTGTAGCCTTTATAAAGAAGGTCTTTGTCATAAATTTGTTTGAGCAGCCACCATACGCTTTCCATGTATTTGGATTTGTAAGTGATGTAAGGATCGTCCATATCTACCCAATAACCTATTTTGCGTGTCATGTCATTCCATACACCAGTATAGCGCATTACCGCTTTTTTGCAAGCTTTGTTATAATCCTCTATAGAAATTTTTGTGCCAATATCTTCTTTGGTGATACCAAGTTCTTTTTCCACACCCAGTTCAATGGGCAAGCCATGAGTATCCCAACCGGCTTTACGTTTTACCTGATATCCTTTCTGTGTTTTATAACGGCAAAAAATATCTTTAATGGCACGTGCCATCACGTGGTGAATGCCCGGAAGGCCATTTGCAGATGGTGGTCCTTCATAAAATACAAAAGGTTTCTTTCCTTCTCGGGCAACAATACTTTTTTGAAAGATGTTGTTTTCTTCCCAAAATGCCAATACCTCTTCAGCTACTTTGGGTAAATCCAATCCTTTGTATTCTGCAAACTTCATTTTTTAATAATTCCTATGCTAAATTAAGTGTGCGAAAATACTAAATTTCAATGAATTGAAAGATTTTAAGAAAAGAAAAAACGCCATATGTTTCTATATCAAAACATATGTTGTTTCCCCCTATATTTAGTTTGTTTTCCCTTTTTTATTTTTTTATGGGAAGTTCTGTTTAATTCTCATTTCTTTGTAAGAACATTTTTTTAATAAAAACCGGGAGAAATGAAAAAACTTTTACTTTTAACAACAACTTTATTACTCTGCACAATAATCCATGTATATGGACAAGCGTGGACATTACTAGGTGCAGATATTGATGGCCCTAGTGCCAATGCACAATTTGGTTCTTCTGTTGCTATAAATTCCAATGGAAATACCATAATAGCAGGGGCTCGATTTTATAATGGCCCTAATGGGAGTGGAGCAGGTTTAGCACAGGTATATGCTTTTGATGGTTCTGCATGGTTTCAAAAAGGAGGGAATATTGATGGAGAAACCGCTAATGATAATTTAGGTTGGGCTGCTAGCATCAGTGATGATGGAAATACGATAGCAGTAGGTGCCCCCCAAAATGACGGAAATGGTAGTAACTCAGGGAGAGTTCAGGTATTTACCTATAATACAGGATTGAATCAGTGGGACTTAAAAGGAGGTAATATTGATGGAAATGCCGGGGATCTCTCAGGAAGAAGTATTAGTATCAGTGGAGATGGAAATACTATTGCTATTGGAGGACCTTTTAATAATTCTCTTACAGGAGTAGCCCGTGTCTATCAATTTCAAACCGGTAGTTGGAATTTGATCGGGGAATTTTTTGGAGAAGCCGCCAATGATCAGTTTGGTGGAGCTATTAGTCTCAGTAATGATGGAACTACTGTTGCTATTGGGGCAGCCTTTAATGACGGAGGAGGAAACGATTCCGGTAGTGTAGAAGTCTATCGCTACAATGGAGCAACATGGGCTCAATTGAGCGTTGACATTGATGGTCTTGCAGAAGATAAACTAGGAACAGCTGTTAGCCTTAATAACGATGGGAGTGTATTGGCTGCCGGAGGGCCTTTTAATGATGAAACTACAGGAAACATCTCCGATAATCGTGGTTATGTAAAAGTATTTGATTATACAGGATCGTGGGTTGCAAGACCGGATATTTTTGGAGAAGCCCCGGGGGATCAGTCTGGTAGCTCTGTTGACATTAGCAGTGATGGAAACACCATAGTTATTGGTGCTGATAATAATAACAGTGGTGTTGGTCATGCTAGGGTATATATTTATAATGGCGCAACATGGGCACAACAAGGAAGTGACATTGATGGAGAGTTAGCTAGTGATTTTTCTGGAGATGCTGTAGCTATTAGTGATTTTGGGACACGGGTTATTATAGGAGCTCTTTTTAATGATGGAGGAGGAAATGCTTCCGGTCATGTACGTGTATATGCCGACCCTGTTCTTAGTATTGATAGTAGCTTTTTTGCAAAGGGAGTTGTTTTATACCCCAATCCCAGTAATGGTGAGGCTGTTATTAAATTAGCCAATACCAACAGCCCTATTACGGTTACTATAAACAATTTACTGGGGCAACAAGTACATCAACAACAATACGAGGCAGGAAGAGAAATAGTGCTTACCAACCCTTTAACTGCAGGCATTTATGTTGTTACTCTTAAGGCAGGGAATGAAACAAAAACTTTAAAAATGATTGTGGAGTAATCCATACTCATAAAACTTAGAACAACCCCTCTGAGACTAGCTGTCCAGAGGGTTTTTATCTCCTTTTTAGAGTTCCATTTTCAAACTTATGATCAAGTTCCTTCCGGGAGCAGCAATTCCTGAGGAATAGGAGCGATAGCGCTGATCTGTAATGTTTTCCAATGCAATGTTGGTTTCTATTTTTTCTGAGATGCGGTACTGCGTTCGTAAGTTAAAAGTATACCAAGAGGGTGAAAACGGTAACCCGTTTTCATCAATCGCATAGAGAAAGGGTTTATTTTGTTCAGAAGGTGCTAAATCTTCAAAAGCAATTTCTCCATTGTAATTGGCAAACAGATCAATTTTCCACCGATCATTTTTCCATAGGAGATGAGCATCTCCAAATAAGGGTGCTGCATGGCGAAGTGGTGCTGTTTCACCATTGTCAAGCTCTTCTTCTCCTTTGGTGATTGTCAAATGCGAAGTGAAAGAAAGTCTTTCTGAAAAATAAGTTTCTAATCCAAATTCAAAACCATAGGATTTTGCCTTTGCAGCATTTTGGATAGCTTGTACGGTGCTGAGTTCCCCTTGAAAATCGATCATGGTTTGCCCATTTAGCTGAAAATCACGGCGCACCAAAGCATCGTTTAACATAGTATAAAATGTTGTGAAACTAAACATTACTTTGTCGTAAAAGTTCTTTCTAATTCCAAATTCAATATTATAGGCGTATTCTTTTTTTAAATCAGGGTTAGGAACTACTACTGCCCCAGGTTCCGAATCAAAAATTTTCCCTATATCATCTACGTTCGGGGCCCGAAAAGCAGTAGTGCCATTAAGTGTTATCTGTAAGGTTTCTTCGGGCAACCAGCTTATCCCCACACTTCCGGTAAAAGCACCTGTATTTACTTCTGCTTTGTTGAAAGGAAAATCAAAAAATGTATTGTCAAAATCGGCATCTAACCATACATGACTGTACCGTACTCCCGAGAGCAATGTAAGGTTTGGTCGAAATTTATATTGCCAATTGGCATAGGCCGCAAAAGATTGCCAAGTAGCACCATCCGGATAACGGGAAGGAGCTTCTGCTGTTTCTCTGGTATTGATGTTTAACGTATTTCCTTCGGAATCAACTATATTGTATATATATTCTAATCCGTAGAAAAAATCTGTTTTTTCATGAATTTTCTTTTCAAAATCTAGGTTTACCGAATATGCCCCTACTTTTTCTTTGGTTTTATTAAGAAGATCGCTTTGAAAATCCCGATCGTTACGGCTTTCTTCAAAATGCTGATACGCTGTCGTTAATTGTAAATGGTTATATAGCTTTCCATTTCCGCTTTTATTGATTTGAAAGTTGGTCATGAGCCAGCGCTGTGGGCCATAGTACCATTCTGCGGAACGGGGCAATCCGTCCCGATACCTTAATAGGCGGTCATAACGGGCATAATCAGAGGTACTAGAGTAATGAACCCCTAAGTTAAAATCCCATTTTTTATTAGGCGTATATTTTATTTTTTGTAAAAAGTTGATCTGATCATATGCTGTTGGTTTTTGAACCCTAGGTTCGTCATTTTGAGTTATTACATCTTGATTATTGACCCTTTCTACATATTCATTCCGAAGATACGCTACAGGTCCGTGGTTGCCCATCCTCAAATCGCCAAAATCTGTATAGCTGACACTACTAAGAAATCCCCATTTTTCAGTCGATAGTTCGAGGTCTATATGTCCTGTTTTTTCATCATTAGCGGTAGCATACCGAGTAGTTATCGAGCTTCTTATTTCGAATTCACCATTGTATGACGCTCTAGGGGCTTTTGTATAAAAGTTCATAACTCCTCCTACGGCATCACTTCCATAAATAACTGAGCCTGCTCCAAATACTACTTCGGTACGTTGTATGTTAAAAGGGTCTATTGAGATTACATTTTGCACATTTCCCCCTCTAAAGATAGCCGTATTCATACGAACTCCATCTATCGTTAATAATAGCCTATTAGTAGAAAATCCCCTTATCATAGGACTCCCTCCGCCTAATTGGCTTTTTTGCACAAATACTTGTCCGCTGTTTTGTAAAAAATCGGCTGCTGTAGGTGGATTGCTAAAGGTTACCAATCCTGATTTTACAGAAGTTATTTTCTGAGGAATATCTCGTTTTTGCTGTTCCCACTTAGATATGGATATAATTACCTCATCAAGCTCTTCTGATTTTGGATAGAGATATACTTTCCCTTTTTCTATGGCTTGTTTTTTGGACAGTTTCTCCAGATTGTAACCATACAATTTAAAAAATATACGTTCTGTTTCACTAAACTCAAAAAGGTCTACATTTCCTTCTATATCAGAAATTATTGTTTTGGTTTGCTCTTGATTGTATACGGCAACATTGGAAAGCGGTTCTTGAGTTTCCCTATCAATTATCTTAACTGATTGGCCACAGGTGATTTGTACAGAAAGAAAAAAAAAGAGAATATTTATTTTGTTCATATCAGCTAAATACTTCATGCAATACTGAAAGTGACCTAGGTTTATTAAATTCCTGCAAATGTAGCCGAAAATAGTTAATGATAACATTTAGTAACGATTGCCGGCTGGTTTTTGTTAGTTTTATGGTGTTAATATCATCAAAAATTATACCTAAAGCCTGGTTAAAGGTTTTCAACTCTTCTCCTGTAATACTATTTAATGATAGCCGTTTGGTAAAAGCTCCTTCTAACAAATCAAAATAAGGGTATTCTGAGTTGGAAACATCAGGGTAAAACCCTAAATATTTTGTCAAGTTAAGGAGAAATACAATATGAAAATTAGCAATTTCTTCATTTGCGTCAAACCACTGGAGCGCTTCCTCTAAATAGATAAATAGCGCTTTGTCTTTTTCCTCTTCTTGTAAAACGGCATTCAACATTTCTGAAAGAAATAATGCAATAGCATTTTTTTTAATATCTGTATGAACATGATGGTACGGACAGCTTATTTTTACTTCTCTTATATATTCTAACGTTCCTTTATTTTTATGGTTGGCCACTATTTCTAATTGGGTAAGTGGCTGAAAGTATGCTGCTTTTATTTTCCCTTTTCTGGAGGATAGTATACTTTTTAATAAATAGGTCTTTATCCCTGCTATTTCTGTATAGCATTTTACAATCAGGCTATTATCTCCATATTTTAAAGCGGATATGACAATGGCTTTTGTAGTTATGAGCATTACCGGATGACCATTATTTTAGAAACATTGGTGTCTGTACCATCTTCATTAGAGATTAAGACCATATATACCCCGGAAGCTACTTTATGACGCCCAAAAGCTGTTAAATCCCATTGAACGCTTCCGCCTTCTGCACGGGTTTCAAAAACAAGGTTTCCTTCTATATCAGTTACTTTTACATTCGCATTTCTTACTAATCCTGTAATAGTAACATTTCCTATATATCCGGGGCGAACTGGGTTTGGAAAAGTATAAACATCATTTAGTATTTCAGCAGGTGCTACAGCATTCCCTTGAAAAGACACAATCCCGTTTGATGTGGCAAAATAAACTTTTCCTGTCTCTCCATCAACTTCTATAGCGTTTACTGAGTTTGAAGGAAGTGGTGAATTCTCCTTTGTAAAATGATAAATGGTTTCTCTACCATCTGAAGATACATAAAAAGCTCCTGAATCATCTGTAGCAATCCACTTATTGTTAGATCCATCCACAAAAATATCATTGATAAACTGATCAAAAAGAAGTTCGCTGGGGGTTCCATCATCTAAAATAATGACAGGCTCTGCCTGTAGATTCTCTTCATTGAAAAAATCACCGGTACTAAAGAGCACCCTAAGTCCTCTGGTTGTCCCTATCCATAGTTGGCCTCCAGTATCAATTGCCAATGCTCTTACATCACTTGATGGTAAATTGCCTATGTTCTCCCCTTCTTCAATATTCCCCAATAGAGGTGAACCATTGTTTTCAAAAAAGCCAATCACTCCTTTTCGTACAGAAGTAAAAAATTTATAATTATTCCGGTCTATTACAATTTCTTTGAACCCCAAATTGTTTAACTCCGCAGGTACAATGTCCCCTATATCAAATGAAGACCATTGCCCGGAAGCTGTACGCATTTTTAATGCTTCTTCCACAAAAGTGTTTAATATCCATAAATTTCCTTCCCTATCAAAAGCAGTTCCGCCAATACGAATATCGGGAGCATTAGGATTGCCATTGTCCAATGATTCTAAACTACTGTTCGTTGTATTATATATTATGGTAGGTATTTCATCTTCTATCTGAATAAGTCCGGAATAAAATGAACTTACAAAAACTTGATCAGTGTTATCAGGGTTAGGGGTAACATATACCAAAGAGCGTGCATCAAAAAGATCTTCAAATGGAATATTGACCCATGTGTTTTCTTTTAAGTGACTAATTCCTCTGCTATTAAGTGGAAAAGGGTTATAAAAGACTGTGTGCTCTCCAAACACAACCCATAATTCATTTGGTAGAGCCCTTATAGAAAAAGCACTATTTAATAATGGCCCTTGGGGGTGTATCTCTTCTGCAATTAGCGGGTTGTTTATAGTTGTACTTAATATCCCAAAACTACTCGTGCCTATATACAGTTCGCCTCCACTTGTTATTGCTGTATTAAATTGAATAGGCTCAAAATCTGGTATCGCTGAAATGTTTGCTATTTGTGTTAAATTCTGGTCATAAATATATATGTTTGTTGTCGTAGTCACTATAAGGTGCTCTGTAGTTGCTTTAAAATTTTTTACTGCCCCTATATGATCATTAATGCTAACAAAGGTTGTACCATTATATTCAAAAAGCCTTCTGTTGTTTGCCAGCGCATAAAGTGTGTTGTTAAAAACCTGTACCCCTCTCCAATTTAAAGTGTTTATTTGTTCCCAGCGATTAAAATCTATAAGGTTCTCGTCATTTATAGGAGCTTTATAAACCCCTTCTTCTGTAGCTGCATAAATATAGCCTTCAAAAATTGTTGTTTGTCTTACTTTTATTTGTTCCCCATTATTTCCAATAAAATAGGTATCATCAAACTCTAGTTGTTCTATATTATATAGTGATATGCCAAAATCGGAAGCAATAAAAAGCAATCTGTCATATTCCATTATATGATTGATTCTTTTATTGTCAGGCTGAATCGTTTGTTTATTCAAAATATCGACTACTCCAAGTACTTCATCTTGAAAAAGATCAAAAACCTCTATTAATCCCGTATCATCTCCTAACACTAATTTATCTGTTGCTTCATCATAATGGATGGTGCTGATTGTTTCTCCTGACAATCCATTAACAGTAGATTTGGAAATGAGTTCTTTTGTGCGCTTATCGTATATAAAGAATGCGTTTTCAGAAGCTGCATATATTCTATCTCCATCAATAATGACTTCTTTTACATTATTGTATGAAAAATGTCCTTGCCAGTTCGTTTCAAATGATTGTGATGAAACAATTACCGGGAACAATAAAAATATATTAACCCATTTTCTTTGTATAAACTTCATATGCAAATCAAAGATATTATATAGAACGGTAAAACCGGGAAAATAATTTGTATTAACAGAAAAACCCTCCAAAGTTACATTGGAGGGTTTTATACGTATGGTGTGGAATATTATACGACTCCTTGTGCCAGCATAGCATCTGCTACCTTTATAAAGCCTGCAATATTTGCTCCTTTTACATAATTGACATATGAATCTTTCTTACCATATTCCAAGCAGGATTTATGAATGTTTTTCATAATTCCTTTTAATTTCTCATCTACTTCTTCACGTGTCCAGCTATATCGTAACGAATTTTGTGCCATCTCTAATCCTGAAACGGCCACACCTCCTGCATTGGATGCCTTACCAGGTGCGAAAAGTATCTTAGCATGATGAAATGCTTCTATAGCTTCTGGCGTGGAAGGCATATTTGCTCCCTCGCTCACACAAATACAGCCATTTTTAATTAATTGCTTGGCATCATCTCCGTCAAGCTCATTTTGAGTAGCACAAGGCAATGCAACATCACATGCTACTTCCCATGGGGTTTTACCTTTATGGAACGTCGCTAATGGATATTTATCTGTATATTCTGAGATTCTTCCTCGTTTTTCATTTTTCAAGCTCATTATAAATGCTAACTTTTCTTCATCTATTCCCTCTTTATCATAAATATAGCCTCCTGAATCTGAAAGGGTAACTACTTTCCCCCCTAGTTGAATAACTTTCTCCGCCGCATACTGTGCAACATTCCCTGCTCCGGATATCACTATTGTTTTTCCTCTTATTCCGTCACCTTTTTCAGTCAACATATTTTCTGCGAAATATACATTTCCATAACCCGTTGCCTCCGGTCTGATTAACGATCCCCCCCAAGAGATTCCTTTCCCTGTTAATACTCCGGTAAACTCATTTCTAAGCCTTTTATACTGTCCAAACATATAACCAATTTCACGGCTTCCCACACCTATATCTCCTGCAGGAACATCAGTATTAGGGCCTATATGGCGAAAAAGTTCTGACATAAAGCTTTGACAAAACCGCATAACCTCATTATCCGATTTTCCTTTGGGGTCAAAATCCGAGCCTCCTTTTCCTCCTCCCATTGGCAGTGTCGTCAAACTATTTTTAAATACTTGTTCAAAGGCTAAAAATTTAAGAATGCTCAAATTTACAGAAGGGTGAAACCGAAGCCCTCCTTTGTAAGGTCCTATCGCTGAGTTCATCTCTATACGATACCCCCTGTTTATTTGTATCTCTCCCTTATCATCTATCCATGGAACCCTGAAGGTAATAATCCTTTCCGGCTCTACCATTCTAAGTAAAATATTGTTTCCATGGTACATATCGCTTTCTACGATATAAGGAATGACTGTTTCAGCTACTTCTCTTACGGCTTGTAAAAATTCGGGCTGATGCGGGTCTCTGGCCATAACCAGTTCCAAAAATGCGTTGATCTTTTTTTCCATTTGGTATTATCAAAAATAAAGTTTGCAAAAAACCTTTTTTATATAGGGGCAAATATACGTTTTATGCAAAAAAAAGTGCTGATTTTTTTGAAATTCTCCATTACAGATTTTACATCGTAGATACTAAACCACTCATCAGGTTTTTTTCATTCATATCCCCTTTCATAGATATCTTTAGTTATCATTTTTTGTTTCCTTTTATGAAAACCATATACAGCATACTATTTTTCTTGTTTTGTAGCCTCTCTTTAATTGCACAACCGAAGAATTTTTCAAATGAGATAGGGATCGCTGCTGAGCTTGCCGGTTTTGTTTCTGATTATAATGATTTTGACCTTGATAATTATAGCGGAAATATTGGGTTTTCCATTAGTATAGTTCATTTTATGTCTTTTTCTAGTATCGGTGGCGATTGTTACTCAAAAGGCAAAAATGGATTCTTTCATAATCATTTTAAAGTCCGCAATGAGGTTTCTTATACGAGAAGTAATTTGAAACACTACGGGAATGCCGTTGATGAAAACAATACCTCTGTATTAGCGCCTCAGTTAAGAGGTATGCGAGGGGAAACCACTATTTTAAGTATTGGTTCTTCTATTGAGTTTTATCCATGGAGTATAAAAAGAACTGCGCTATTACTTCCACATATTGGAATCGGTGTTCGGTACAATCACTATAATCCAAAAGTCTACTCTACAATAGGTATACTTGGAGACCCTGCTATTACACCTCCGCGTTATTTAAATGGTTTTAATAATGACAGTGGTTCTGCTTTTTCCATTGTAGGAAATGCCGGAATGCGCATTCGGATTTCTGCAAAAAGTGATGTGTTAGCGCAAATAAAGCTCCAATACTTTTTCTCAGACTGGATAGAGGGGTTAAGGCCTGATCCTACTCTTTTTCCTGAAAACAAACAGAACGATTTTATTTTTGGCGGAGGTATTGGGTATATCTATTATTTAGATTAACCTATGGCTTGTTCTAAATCATTAATTAAGTCTTCCGCGTCTTCAATTCCCACACTTAAACGGATTAAAGAGTCTACAATTCCTGATTTTTCACGCTCTTCTTTTGGTATACTTGCGTGGGTCATGCTTGCCGGATGCCCTGCCAAAGACTCTACACCCCCTAATGACTCTGCAAGTGTAAATACGCTAAGCTTTTCTACTATTTTAATAGCGTCTTCGTAATTTCCTCCTTTTGGCACAAAGGAAATCATTCCGCCATAACCCTTCATTTGCTTCTTCGCAACTGTATGGTTTGGATGGTTTTCAAATCCAGGCCAATATACTTTTTCTACTTTTGGATGTGTCGCCAAATACCTTGCCACAGCTTCTCCGTTTTCACAATGGCGTTGCATGCGTACATGCAATGTTTTAATTCCTCGTAACATCAAAAAGCTGTCCATCGGACCACAAACAGCCCCACTGGCATTTTGTATGAAGTACAGTTTTTCCGCTAATGTTTTATCATTTACAATCAAAGCTCCCATAACTACATCACTATGTCCTCCTAGATATTTCGTTGCAGAATGCATCACAATGTCAGCACCTAAATCTAAAGGTTGTTGTAAATAAGGGGTTGCAAAAGTATTGTCTACTGCAAGTAATACATTATGTTTCTTAGCCACTTTCGATACTGCTTCAATATCAATAATATTCATCATAGGGTTGGTTGGTGTCTCTACCCAGATGAGTTTCGTGTTTTCAGTAATGTATTTTTCTATCTTTTCTGCATCTTCCATTCCTGTAAAATGAAATTTAATCCCAAAATTTTGAAATATTTTGGTAAACAACCGGTAACTTCCTCCATACAAGTCATTGGTAGAAATGACCTCGTCTCCCGGTTTTAAAAGTTTTATAATGGCATCAATTGCTGCCAGCCCACTAGCAAAAGCCAACCCATAGCCTCCATTTTCAATACTTGCTAATGACTTTTCCAATGCATTTCGAGTGGGGTTGTGCGTCCTGGAATATTCATATCCCTTATGCCCTCCAGGGGTTGTCTGTGCATACGTAGAAGTTTGGTATATAGGAGGCATTACTGCACCATATGCTTTATCATGCTCTTGTCCTCCGTGAATGGTTTTTGTGTTGAATTTCATAATATTATTTTTCAAAAAACTTCACAAATGTACCGTTTCCTTTTGGGGATTGCAACGAACTTTTTAGCTTTATTGATTCTTATTATATAGCAAAATATAAAAAATGAATAGGTATTTTATAAATAGTTTAATAGTTATATTACTTTTCAGTTGTTCCAACGAAAAAACCTTAACATTTAATACTTTAGAAATAGAATCGGAAGAATGTCCCCAATGTCCTGAAATAGCTATTGCTATTCCCAGGGCTAGTTCCTCATCGAATGCTGCTACTGAGTTAAATGCTTACCTCTCTGAGTGGGTTATCGAATTGTTGAATTATCCCGAAGAAAACACCCCAGAGACCATTGAAGGTGCTATTGTTGTTTTTAAAAACTCTTATCAGGAATTGCAAGATGAGTTTTCTGAAGCTGTCCCATGGGAAGTAGCTGTAGACGGGATGGTTACTTACCAATCAAAAAGATATGTTTGTATACAGTTAAACTCCTATATTTCTACAGGTGGGGCACATGGTTATGGCGCTACGCACTTTTTGCTTTTTGATGCCCGGAGTGGAAAGCCTATAAAATTTAATGATCTATTAACGGACAAGAAAGGGTTCATATCCTATGCAGAAATAATGTTTAGGCAACAGGAAAATGTCCCATTAAATGAAAATATTAACAGCACCGGGTTTATGTTTGAAAATGATGCCTTTTATCTCCCTGAAAATATTGGCCTTACGGATGAAGGACTTGTTCTTCAATACAACCAGTACGAGATTGCTTCATATGCTGATGGACAAAAAATGATTATACTTCCATATGATAAGATCCTTTCATTTATTGAATTGAAGTAATTCTCTCTTTATTTCATTTTTTTTATCATTGAGTTTAACTATTTTTCTAAAAACCGAATTATATTCCACATAAAAGATTTTTCTTTGTACCGGTTTTTAAGCGTTTATCAAAAAATGAAAAAGATATATCACCTGAGTACCTGTGATACGTGCAAGCGTATTTTAAATGAGTTACAACCATTAGATGGATTCTTATTTCAAGACATTAAAAATGAGGCTATTACAAAAATTCAACTTGAAGAAATACGCCAAATGACAGGAAGTTATGAGGCTTTATTTAGTAAACGTGCCCGACTCTATAAAGAGCGAGGGTTAAAAGACAAAAAACTATCAGAAAATGATTTTAAAAGTCTCATCCTAGAGCATTATACATTTCTGAATAGACCAGTCATTATTGTAAAGGATCAAATTTTTATAGGAAACAATAAAAAAACAATAGCTGTTGCTAAAGAAGCTATTCATGGATAAAAGGACACTTGCAATTTTTGCTGCATTAGGTGCTGCTATCATTTATGGACTAACACATACTATTGCTAAAAGTGTAATCCCACACTATGTGCAACCTTTTGGGTTCATCTTATTGCGGGTATTAGGTGCGGGTATTTTATTTTGGTTAATTAGTTTTTGGGGACCAAAAGAAAAAATTGCGACTAGTGATTGGTTAAGAATATTGGCATGTTCCCTTTTTGGAATGACTATCAACATGCTTATGTATTTTAAGGGATTAAGCCTTTCTACCCCTATTAATAGTTCTGTGATTATCACTATTGCACCTATCTTAGTAATGCTTTTTTCTGCATTTCTTATTAATGAAAAAATTACCTGGCTAAAAACAACCGGTATTTTCTTTGGATTAGTAGGAGCGCTTTCTTTAATCCTTTTTGGGGCAGAAATACGGCAAGATGCCCCTAATATTCCTTTAGGAAATACCATGTTCCTCATTAATGCTACTTCATATAGTATTTATTTAGTGATGGTCAAACCTCTTACTGCAAAATACCATCCTTTAACATTGATGAAGTGGTTATTTCTTGCTGCTTTGCTTTTTAATTTCCCTGTTACTATCTCTGAATTTATTGAAATCCAATGGAGCACACTTCCATACGATGTTATCTGGAAAATGCTTTTTGTAGTTGTCGGAACTACTTTTATGACCTATTTATTGAATATCTATGCTATGAAACAGCTTGCTGCTTCTACCATTGGTGCTTTTATTTATTTACAACCATTAATAGCCATCTTTTTTGCTATTGTTGTTGGTGCAGACGCTCTAAATTTTATAAAGCTGGTAGCTGCTATAGCCGTATTTATTGGCGTTTATTTAGTTTCTAAAAAACCTAAACGAATCACAAATCAACAGGGCGCTTCATAAATTTTCGAGTATCTTCTTTGGTCAAAATTTTAAAATGGTCCGGACGGACTACCTTATCAAATAAATTAACCAGCTCTTCCGGTAAATCAATAAGTTTACGGCTCTCCAAGCTTATCCATCCGCCCATCATATCACAAGAAGCAAAATTCCGCCCTTTTTCATTGTAGAAGTTGTGATTGAATTCGAAAAAAGTTCCTGTTTCACTTAATCCTGCTAACTCTAATGAAACCCTTACAGGTTTTCCGGCAAATACTTCTCTAAAATAATACATATGTTCATAAAAAACCACAGGCCCTATATGGTGTTTTGCGAGTACCTTATGATCAAAACCATGCGCTATCAAAAAAGACATACGAGTATGCGCAGCAAAATTTATATAGGATGAATTTGCCAGATGCCGATTGGCATCCAAATCATTCCAACGAATATCAAACTCTTTAAAATACATAGCAGTTTATTTATTATGCGTGCATAAGAAATATAAAATTAAGCTGATTTTTTTAAAACCAATGTATCTTTGATGAAAAAATATAAATGCCGATTATCCCTTCCAAATATAATCCTCCATTGTTATTTAAAAATGGCCATTTTGCTACCATATATTCCGGCCTTATAAGAAAGGTTGAAAATGTTTCTCAAGAACGGGAACGACTTCACCTCCCTGATGGTGATTTTATGGATATTGACTGGTCTTATTCTTCTAAAAAACCGGAACGATTGGCAATTATACTGCACGGACTTGAAGGAAATGCAAAGCGACCCTATGTATTAGGGGCTGTAAAAGCTTTTTGTGAAAATGGACTTGATGTTGCCGCTATAAATTTTAGAAGCTGCAGTGGAACGATAAATAAATTATACAGGTCATATCATTCAGGGGTTTCAGAAGATTTGGAAGCTATTATAAATCATATTCTAAAAACCAGAGGTTATTCTCATATTATTATTAAAGGATTTAGTTTAGGAGGCAATGTCACATTAAAGTATCTGGGGGCACATAAAAATATCCCAAAAGAAATAAAAGCCGGTATTGCAATTTCTGTCCCATGTTATTTGTATGGTTCCATGCTTCAACTGCATACGTTTAAAAATACCCTATACAATAAAAAGTTCAAACGTGATTTATTATACAAGCTAAATATGAAGCAGCAACTATTTCCTAATAAAATAGTTAAATCTGATATTCAAAAAATTAAAACCCTTAAAGATTTTGACGATGTTTATACCTCTAAAGCACATGGATTTGAAAATGCGTTGGATTATTATGAAACAGCCAGTTCGTTACCATTTTTGCCCAATATTAAAATTCCAACGCTTATATTAAATGCTAAAAATGATTCCTTTTTATCGGAAGAATGCTTCCCAACAAAAATAGCCGGTCAAAACAAAAGCCTGTATCTGGAAATTCCTAAATATGGAGGGCATGTAGGGTTTTATGATAAGAAAAATGTATACTACAATGAAAAAAGAACTATTGAGTTTATCAACTCTTTAAAAATATAAAAAACATTTCACTACATTAATTTTTTTAGGATAGATAATCTCCCCTAATCTAAAAAAATAGTTAGATAGACAAGTATATAATTACTATAAAGTATATGTTTTATGTAACTTTGCGTAACTCATTAACTATATAGCTGAATGATACAATCTATGACCGGTTTCGGGAAAAAAGTAATACAAATTCCCGGGAAAAAAATTACTATCGAAATTAAAGCCCTCAACAGTAAAACATTGGATATAAATGCACGAATGCCTGCTGCTTACAGAGAAAAAGAGTTAGACATACGAAATACCATTGCGAAGTCATTAAACAGAGGGAAAATAGATTTTGGACTTTATATTGAATTAAATGGAGAAGAAACCTCATCACAATTAAATGAAAATATTGTAAAACAATATATGAAGCAATTAAAAAATGTCGTAGATAGCGATGAAGTAGAGTTGCTCAAAATGGCGGTTAGAATGCCCGATGCCTTGAAAACAGAGCGAGATGAAATAGATGATAATGAATATGCTGCTATTAAAGAAGCATTGGAGAGTGCTTTAAAAGACCTTCATACATTCCGATCAGAAGAAGGGAAAGTATTGGAAAAAGATTTCATCAAACGGATAAATAACATTACCTCTTTGCTTGAAAACGTGAAAAGAATAGATCCTGAACGCATCCAACAGGTTCGGGAGCGTTTAGATAAAGCTGTTGCGGAAATAAAAGAAAATGTAGATACCAATCGGTTTGAACAAGAGCTTATCTATTACTTAGAAAAATTCGACATCACTGAAGAAAAAGTACGCCTTGCCAATCATCTAAATTATTTCATAGAGACCTTAAACTCCAGCGATTCCAATGGGAAGAAATTAGGGTTTATCACACAGGAAATAGGACGGGAAATCAACACTATTGGTTCCAAAGCCAACTACGCGCCCATGCAACAGTTAGTAGTACAAATGAAAGATGAATTGGAAAAAATAAAGGAGCAGCTTTTAAACATTCTCTAAATGAAACAAGGAAAGCTTATCGTTTTTTCAGCACCTTCAGGAAGTGGAAAAACAACTATTGTAAGACATTTGTTAGGGTTTAAAGAATTAAATCTTGAGTTTTCCATTTCTGCAACTTCCAGAGAAAAAAGAGGAAATGAAAAAGACGGTATTGATTATTATTTTCTTTCTTTAAAAGATTTCAAACAAAAAATAAAAAACGATGAATTCTTGGAATGGGAAGAGGTTTACAGAGATAATTTTTATGGTACATTAAAAAGCGAAGTACAACGTATATGGAACAAAGGCAAACATGCTATTTTTGATATTGATGTAGTGGGTGGACTGGACATTAAAAATGCATACCCTGAACAAACTTTAGCTGTTTTTATAAAACCCCCAAGTATTGAAGAGCTTAAAATACGGCTCAAAAAGCGAAAAACAGAATCAGAAGATAAAATAAACATGCGAGTCGCTAAAGCTTCTATAGAATTGGCTACCGCCCCTCAGTTTGATTTTATCATCGAAAATAATGATCTAGAAACCGCAAAAAAGGAGGCTTACCAATTGGTTGTGAATTTCTTGAAAAAAGATTGACATGCAAAAGAAAATAGGGCTTTATTTTGGGACTTTTAACCCTATTCATATTGGTCATATGGTAATCGCTAATCACATGGCAGAATATAGTGATTTAGATGAAGTGTGGTTTGTAGTAACGCCCCATAACCCCTTTAAAAAAAAGAGCTCATTATTAGATGGCCACCACCGTTATCAAATGGTATATGAAGCTACAAAGGACTATGCTAAATTAAAACCCAGTAATGTTGAATTTCATTTGCCACAACCTAATTATACAGTACATACATTAGCCCATTTGCAAGAAAAATATCCCGGTTTTGAGTTTTCATTGATTATGGGAGAAGACAACCTTCACAATTTCCATAAGTGGAAAAATTACGAGGTTATTCTTAAAAACTACGATATATATATATATCCAAGAATTTCTGAAACTACTGCAAACGTTCTTTTTAAAAACCAATCAAGAATTCATTATGTTGATGCGCCTATTATGGAAATTGCGTCTACATTTATCCGAAAAAGTATCGGTGAGGGCAAAAATGTACAACCTATGCTTCCGGAGCCTGTTTGGAAATATATTGATGAAATGAATTTCTACAAATAAAAAGGAACCGCCCTCTTGCAGTGTGCTTAAGGGCGATTCCCAAACTAACCAACCAAAAAAATCAACTAACTTTTATTCCTAAAAGTTCTATCATTTCTATTATAACGATTTTCGTTCTTAATCCGTATTCAAATAATTATAATTGAATGTTAAAATTTACAAGCTATCATTTGTTAAAAATGATTCAATTACCATGCCATTTTTTTATTCACTTCCTCTATTTCTTCCTCTCTAATCTATTTTAATTACTTTTGGCAAAAAGAACACTTCTTTTATGGATAGTTCAATAAAGTTTGCTGTTTTTGGAGGGGGAAGTTGGGCTACTGCCCTTGTAAAAATACTGTCAGATAATCTGCCTGAAGTTGGGTGGTATATGCGGAGCGTATATGCAAAAGAACATATCTTGAATGCCAAGCATAACCCAAACTATTTGAGTGCAGTTGAATTTCACACAGATAAATTGAAGTTGAGCAATGATATAAATGAAACTGCTTCATACGCTGATTATCTGATTTTTGCAATTCCTTCAGCGTTTCTAAACGAAGAATTACAAAAATTAAAGTCCTCTTTAGATGATAAAGTCATCTTTTCTGCCATAAAAGGCATTGTTCCGGAAACCGGACTTATTGTAGGAGAACATTTTCATACTACTTACCATATCCCATATGAGAATATTGGTGTTATTACTGGCCCTTGTCATGCGGAGGAAGTTGCCTTAGAACGGTTATCATACCTTACCGTTGCGTGTTCAGATAAGGAAAAAGCAGAAATCATGGCAAAAAGCCTAAACAATGATTATATCAAAACGAAAATATCTGATGACATCGTTGGTACAGAATATGCTGCTGTCTTAAAAAATATTTATGCCATTGCTGCCGGTATTGCGCATGGGTTAGGGTATGGTGATAATTTTCAAAGTGTATTGATGAGCAATGCTATCCGTGAAATGCGGCGCTTTATAAAACGGCTTCATAAGATGAAACGAAATATTAATAATTCTGCTTATCTGGGAGATTTATTAGTTACCGGATATTCTGTTTTTAGCCGTAACCGTATGTTTGGCAATATGATCGGTAAGGGCTACACGGTGAAAAGTGCCATGATGGAAATGAATATGGTTGCCGAGGGGTACTATGCTGCCAAAAGCGCACATCTTATTACGTCCTCTCAAAAAAGAAGAACAAAGACCCCTATCATTAATGCTGTTTATGATGTATTATATGAAGGGAAAGACCCTAAAAAAGTTTTTAAAAAGCTAGCTGATAAGCTCGACTAATTTGTTAGAAGTTACACGTTGTGGAAATCTACAAGGTTTATTCATTTTACTACATTCTATCAAAGCTGAAATCCGAATGTTTTTCTATTTCATTATGCATAACATCTCGATACCTTTGGATGGTGGCATCATCTACCTTAAATACTGATTGATATTCTTTCAAAATGGGCTCCAGTAAATCCCTGATACTGTTGATGTCAAAATACATGCGCCCGGTCCTTCTTATAAAGAAATCCATAGGTGTTTGTACCATTTCATAATCTACACCAAAAAGAAATTCTGCTTTTGCCATCCGAATATAAATATCTTCATCTTTCAATATTTCGTATATTTCTAAAATAGTAGTGGTTTGGTGACCATAAGCAGATACTAAAAACCATGCGTCGTATTCTTTAAACCCTTCCCTTTTTATACGTAAAAACACCTCTTCTATATAATCTTCTACATCTTTATACTTTTTAAATCCTTCATTGCCACATAGTGGTGTCTCATCTGTATAATTTTTTTTTGTCTCTATCCCATAGTATTTTTCTAACTTTTTCGCTACACGGTTCACTACTCTTTCTGCCATTTTACGATATCCGGTAAGCTTCCCCCCTGCTATGCTTATCAAGCCCGTCTCTGATTTAAACATCTCATCTTTTCTGGAAAGTTCAGAAGCTGATTTCCCTTCTTCATGGATAAGGGGACGAAGTCCCGCCCATGTAGATACAATGTCTTCCATCTCTAAATTGATGCTAGGAAACATATTGTTGACTGCCGAAATAAGGTAAATAGCATCGGCAAGGTCTACTTGTATTTGGTCTTTATTGTCATAGTAATTAGTGTCTGTAGTCCCTACATAAGTAACTTTCCCACGGGGAATGGCAAATATCATCCGGCCATCGGGCACATCAAAATAAACCGATTGCTTAACGGGAAGTTTTTCATGCGGAAATACTAAATGAACCCCTTTTGTAAGGTGCAATTTTTTTCCTTTTTTTGAATGGTTGATCTCTCGCAGCTCATCCACCCATGGGCCAGCTGCATTGACTACATATTTGCTCTTTATCTCATAAACCTTTCCTGTAATTATGTCCTCTACTTTTACTCCTTTTACCTGTTCATCTTGATATAAAAAATCAACTACTTTGGTATAATTGATTGGAACGCCTTCATACTGAAGAGCTGTTTTAATGTTTTCTATGGTAAGGCGTGCATCATCTGTGCGGTATTCTGCGTAATATCCTGCGCCTTTTAAAATCTTTTTGGGTAGCAATGGTTCTAATTGCAAGGCTTCTTTTTTGTCCAGCATTCTCCTCTGATCATCTCCTTCTACCTGTGCTAAGATATCGTACACTTTAAGCCCTATAGATGTGAGCCATTTACCATAGGAACCATGTTCAATCAAAGGTAAGAGCATCTTCTCCGGAATTACCAAATGAGGTGCTAATTTGTGCACAATAGCCCGTTCGGAGCCTACTTCTTTCACTAACCAAAAATCGAACTGTTTTAAATACCGCAATCCTCCATGAATGAGCTTGGTTGATTTACTACTGGTTCCCGAGGCAAAATCATTTTTTTCAATAAGTGCTACTTTCATCCCTCGGGAGGCTGCATCGAGCAGAATCCCGGCTCCGGTAATCCCTCCTCCGATAACCACTAGGTCAAATTCGGTTTCGTTAAGTTTTTTAACCGTTTTTTCTCTTTCTAAGTTTGAAAATTTAATCTTCGTCATGCCAATTTTTTGTTCGTGTTATGGCTTTTTGCCATCCTTTATATAATTTTTTTCTTTTTTCTTCTGTAAAGGTTGGAATGAATATTTTATCTGCTGCTCTATTTTTTGTAATGGATTCTTTGCTCCATAACCCAACGGTAATCCCTGCCAAATAAGCTGCTCCTATAGCTGTTGATTCAATTACTTCAGGTCGGTGTACCTCTGTGTTCAATATATCTGCCTGAAACTGCATTAGAAAATTATTGGTGCACGCACCGCCGTCTACATTCAAACTTTTTAGTTCAATTCCTGAATCTTCCTGCATGGCATCTAAAATGTCTTTTGTTTGGTAGGCCAATGCCTCTAGTGTTGCTCTTGTAATATGTGCTTTTCCCGTATCGCGTGTTAATCCAAAAATAGCTCCACGGGCATACATGTCCCAGTAAGGAGCTCCCAACCCTGCAAAGGCAGGGACTACATATACCGGGTTATCACCCTCAACTTCTTTTGCAAGCTTTTCGGAATCGGAAGCCATTTCGATGAGTTGTAAGCCATCGCGTAACCATTGAATGGCGGCTCCGGCAATAAAGATACTTCCTTCTAAGGCATAATAGACTTTGTTATCCAACCCCATGCAATGGTGGTAAGTAACCCTTTTTTGGATATTTGAAGGGTTTCTCCTGTATTCATTAACATAAAGCACCCGGTACCGTAGGTGTTCTTGGCTTTCCCTTTTTGGAAACAGGCTTGTCCAAATAACGCCGCTTGTTGGTCGCCTGCGATTCCGGCTATCGGGATTTTTGTCCCTTCCAATATATACTTTCCAAAATGATGTGCTGATGGTTTTACTTCCGGCAACATACTTTTGGGAATGTTCAATTCTTTTAAAAGGGTTTCATCCCATTGCAGTTTTACAATATCGTACAGCATTGTTCGGGAAGCATTGGAATAATCGGTTGCATGAACTCTCCCGTTGGTTAAGTTCCACAACAGCCAACTGTCAATCGTCCCAAACAACAAATCTCCTTTTGCTGCTTGTTCTTTTGTTCCTTCTACATGTTCTAATATCCAGCTTATCTTTGTGCCAGAAAAATAAGAGTCGATGACTAAGCCGGTAGTTTCTTTTACATATTTTTCCAGTCCTTTTTGTTTAAGGGTTTCACAAATTCCGGCGGTACGTTTGTCTTGCCAAACAATAGCATTGTAAACGGGTTCTCCGGTATTTTTATTCCAAACTACGGTAGTTTCTCGTTGATTTGTAATGCCAATCCCCTTTATTTGGGAGGCTTGGACCTGGTTTCTCTTTACTAATTTATGAAATACGCTTAACTGTGTTTCCAGAATTGTTTTAGGGTCATGCTCTACCCATCCTGGTTGGGGAAAGATCTGTTGAAATTCTTCCTGGGCCATATCCACAATTTTTCCCTTTTTATTGATGAGAAGTGCTCTTGAGCTAGTGGTTCCTTGGTCTAGGGAAATGATGTAGTGTCCAGGCATAGTAATAACATAGCAATGAACTCTAAAATTAGAGTTTTAAAGGGAGTCTGGCAAATTATAAAAATGATGAAATGGTTAACTTTTTTCGAGCGATGGTTTGGTAAATTCGTATTCCCTCTCCACTAAACAGATTCTTACTTTGTACCAACTATACCAAGCTGTTTTCCCTTTTTGCTGTGCAAAAAGGTGATCCGTATGTTGTTTCCAATTGGTAATGGCTTCTTTGCTTTCCCAATAGCTTATGGTAATGCCAACCTCATCGCGGGCATTTTCGACTCCTAAAAAACCGGGCTGTTGCCTTGCCAGTTTTTCCATTTGCTGTGCCATGGTTGCATAGCTATTATCTCCTTGGGTACGAATAGAGGTAAAAATAACGGCATAATAGGGTTTGGAAGGTTTCATTTGTGTACTATTTTTAAGGTCTCACAGGTTTTGAAACCTGTGAGACCTTAAGTTTAAATGTTTTTATATCAACTACTGAACAACCTCTACCCACTGCCCCCTAGTACGCACCATAAAATCATTGTCGTACATAGCTTCGCATTGGATGCCTGGCAAGTAATACCTGCCTAAATAGGATGCGTTGAGCAATATTCGGAAGGTTTTGCTTTCGTACTTCTTTAAATCGAAATAGAAATTCACACGGTCATCCCGGATATCGGTATAAGTTGCGCTGTTTTGATCAAAATTGCCAAAATCAGTAAATCGGGTATTCACGATTTCCCATCCGCTGGGGAATATTTCCGTTAATGCAATATCCTTTACTGTCTCTCCTTTTTTGTTAGTAATCGTTACCTCAGCAACAAAATCAGTCCCTTGTGATAGTTGTGAAATATTCAAGGTACTGCCGTTTCGCCCTTTAAAACTAACCTGAGCTGTGAAATTGCGTTGTTGCACCTGCTCTTGGCCTACTGGTAGTATCCCCGATGAGATCACACGAACAAACACCTTATTGTCTTTATTGTTTTTGAGTGTAAGCGTATTAGCTCCATCCTTAATTTCCAAGGTTCTTTCTGCTAATGCTTTCGGCGAATCTACATCCGTTGTTTTTCCATTGATAGTGAATGATGTGTTCATGCCTTTTCCTCCTATATATTCCGCAAATTTTGCCATTGCCAATAAGCTGTAGGAAGTACTCTGCGTGCTCATCCAACGGTTTTCTGAAAGGGTTTTGGCAATGGTTTTTGCCAATCCTTGTGCGCGGACTTTATCTTCTAAAAGTACTACTGTTTCTAAAGCCATTGCCCGGTTCCTATCAGTAGAGCCATAGGTATAATAATCATATTTTACAGGCTGATAGTTTATATTCGCCTTACTAAATATCTCCTTAGCAGCACCTTTTTGTCCAATAAGTGCATAGGTAGCTGCCAAACGGTGCTTAGCTTCGTTTGAAATACCTGACGATTCACGCAAACGGTTCATGGAGGCTACGTCAGGGCTTCCTGCCAATGCCATCGTGTATAACCGATAGGCTTGTGCCAAGTCGGAACTGTTTTGTGTTTTTCTCCACTGTTTGGCCGCCTGTTGCTGATAACTTATCCAACTGTTCTTAAATCCAATAGGCATTACATAGCCCTTCCTTTCTGCCTCAATTAGGAAATGGCCTGCATAACTACTCCCCCAATCGTTGGCGTAGTTTTGTCCTGACCAATAAGAGAACCCTCCATTAGGCAATTGGTAGTTAGATAATTGTTTTATGGCACTTTCTACATGGGCTTGTACTTTCTTTTTCTTATCTAATGTAAGATCAAATATGTCTCCTAAATACAACTGTGGAAACGCTCCTGAGGTAACTTGCTCTACACATCCATGTGGGTATTGGATGAGGTACTTTAACCTTCCTGTGAAATCCATTGGGGGCAATGTAGACAATTCTATTTGTGCCGAATTGCTTCCAGCCATTCCAAAGGTTTCTAACGTGATTTCCTGCGTGCCATTAGGATCTAAAACAACTTCTTGGGCGGTGTTGGTCACCGGATTGGGGTTCACTACATCTATTTCTACTTCATAGGATGCTTTTTCACCATTTCCTGAGGCTTCTACTACTACTTTCCCTATACCATTGTAATCAGCAATATCCAAATCAAAATAGACCATTTTTTCATCTGGTTGATTGAAAGAAATTTGCTGTGAAGAGTTTCCTGCAATGGTAAATGATTTGTCTCCTTTTACTTTAACAGTTACATTTTTCACGTTGTTTTCCATAGCGAAGACCGTTACCGGAAGGGTCACTTTTTCTCCAGGCGTAATTTTTCTCGGTAATGATGCTAAAACCATCAACGGTTTTCGTACCGGTGTTGTTTTTTCCACATTTCCATAGGCTTCATTGTCAGGGTTTCCTGCAACAACCATTGTCCGGACGGAACCGATGTATTTTGGAATTTTAATTTGATGTGTTTTAGATTTTCCTTTCTCTAAACTATAAGGCCCCATATACACCACCATGGGTTTAAAACGATTGGCTTTTTTGTTTTTAGCTCCGGCTACTTCTTCGTCTCCTCCTATAGCAAATACTTGGTCAATACGCCCGCCAAATGCGCCAATTACATCATCGTACACGTCCCATGTTTTTACACCAAGGGCTTCTCTTGCATAAAACTCATCCCATGGATTCGGGGTTTTAAACCGGGTTAAATCCAATAATCCTTCATCTACTACTGCAATGGAATAGGTCATTGCTTTCCCTTGTTTTTCACTTACTTTTACTTTAATGGTTTCCTCAGGGCGAATCACATCAGGCATAGCTATTTGCGGCTCCAATTTGGTAGCAGGGTCTTCTACCAAAATAGGAACTACCCCATATAGCCTTATGGGGAGGTCATTCGCTGTAGTCGCATGAGGCTGAAGCAAGGTGATATGAATGTATACATTGGGAGTGAACAACCCTTTTATGGGAAGTTCAAACTTAGTTTCTCCTTCCTGAGATGTCACCCACATGGATTCTAAGACTTCACTGCCATTTTCTACGGTCACCAATGCCCGTCCTTCTCCACTGCTTGGGAAGGTAACAATTGCTTTTTCACCTACGTTATAGGCTTGCTTATCTGTAGAGAATACCAACATGGTGGCTGCAGAAGGATCATTTTTACGTGATTTTCCTGCCCATCCCGGCCAATCTATATAAATAGCTTTTCCGGTGGCATGCCCTCCATTAGGATCCTCTACCCTTACTAAGTAACGGCCCCATTCAGGATATTTAAGTTCAAAATCAAATGTTGCTTTTCCGGAGGCATCTGTATTAATGGTTTTGTTAAAGACTTTCTCTCTATAACTACTGCTGTTATAAGAAGACAGGTTGTCTGCTGAAGTGTCCCACCACCAGCGCCATTTCACTTTATGAATGGTAACTTTTAGGTTTTTAGCAGGTTTTGGATTCCCTTCCTCATCTACAGAAACAACTTCAAACGTATGTTTGGTGTCTGTGAGCAACATTCCTCTGTTTTTATCTCCTTTTGGAACATTTAATCCTATATAAGTTGAATATGGCGAATAGGTCTTTGTGAATACATCTGTACTGAAGTCACCTCCATTTTCATACACTTTAGCAATAAAAGATGCCTTAAGCATTCCCGGAGCTTTGTCATAGAACTGAGGTTTTACTGTGAAAGTGGTTTTTCCTTCTTGATCTAACCTTCCGTCAAAAACTACCTGATCTTCGGTGTAGAAATACTGGGACGGATCGTCAAATACATAGCCCGGGAATTGTTTAAACGCAGTTTTTTGAGTACTAAAGCGCCCTTGCACATCTACTTTTAATCCTTTAGCAATAGCCCCATGTAGCCATGTCACTTCCATAATTCCCCTTATGGGTTTTACAGAAGAAAGTATTTCAGAATCAAATTCCGTTTTTATTTTTAACCGGTTAGGTTTTATAGTTTCAATCTTTAGATACTTGCTGAAGCTTGCGCCCCCTACCGATATTTTTGCCCGCCAATTTCCGGTAGGTGCATTTTCATCTGTGCTTACTGTAAAACGATAGAAATTATTAAGCCCATTGGTTTGTATTTCCCTGTGAGTTACTTTTCCATAGGGATCACTCAATTCAAACTTTACCGGATGGTTTGCAGGAAGGTCATTAGCTTTGTCGTTCAACATAAAGGATAAAAACAAGGTGTCTCCCGGACGCCATACCCCTCTTTCTCCATACAAGTATCCTTTAATGCCTTTTTGCAACCGTACCCCCGAAACATCAAACTTACTTACAGAAAGAACATTCCCGTCATTCAATTTTACATAGGTTTTTTGATTGTTCCGTTCTGCTATGGCAAAGAAGGCAGGGTTGTCTGCATCAAAAATGGAAGTTCCATCTGCTTCTGTAATAACACTCCCTATTGCTTGTTGTTGGAAGTTGTAGAAGGTTACTTTTACCCCTTCTACAGGTTGTGTAGAAACTATATCGTTGACACTCACAAAATACGATTCGTTCAACCCTTTTTTAATGGTAACCCCTAAATCGGAAGCCAATACATTGATTGCTACTTTTTTGTTCCGGTAATAGGATGTGTGGCAAGGATTATCGCGTTCACTCCATCGATAGTCATAATCATAGTAATAGTCATCATAATAATATTCTTCTATATTGTCCCATGAGCTAAATTCTTGTGCTTCATCATAATTTTCTTCTGTATGGTTTTCTTCATTGAAATTAGTTGCATCACATTTATATGAGCTGTACGATGGTCTAAAATTGAGTTCTACTCTATAAATAGCTCCCGGTTGTGGGGTAATGAGTTCTTTTAAATCTATGGCATAGGCCTTCCATTTCCCGTTATTTGTTGTGAGCTTGTCTTCTAATGCGATCGTTTTCTTTGCAATGGGCCGCGCTACTGATCTCAAGTCACCATTTCCATCTAAATTTTGGTATTGTAAAAATTGAAGAATATTGTTCTCAAAGATTTTTATAACGGAAACATCTACTTTTTTAAGGTTGACGGCTTCAAAATTGACCTTCAAATTATTTGATGATGGTAAAATGGTCCCGCTTTGCAACAGCCGTACTTCAGGCTTTAACTGTTCAAAAGCAATCTGTTCTGCAAATTTGTTCTTAAGTTTATAGCCGTCCGTGCTTTCTATCCCTTGAAATATTTCCAACAATGCTGTTCCTTTGATTTCAGGGTTTGGATATACTTTTAGTACATTTCCTTGTGTGTTAAACTTAAGGCTTTTTGCTCCCTGTAATGCAACCAACCCATTAAAGTTCTGGTTCTTTTTTAAGGGGTCAGAAAAATTAATTTCCATGTACTGGTCTTCTGTGTCATTTACAGAAACATCTACTACCGTAAAATTATTTTTTCCCGGGATGAGAATACTTGCGTCCCCTTTTATCTCTATATTAAAAGCCCCTCCATCCCATTCAATATTTATTTCAGAGTCTTCTGTAAACCTCTGAATGCTATCAATAGTGAAGAAAAATTGTGTGGATTTTTCTGCAGTTTCATCAAACTTTATTTTTAGTTTTTGCCCTTCTTGTGTAGCTTTTACCAATTCTTTTGCTGTTGCAATTTTTAATTGATCACTGCTACGTATAGTCCCTTCAATATATTGCCAATCTTTACTATATGATTGAAGTTGCGTAGTGTTTACATTGAATTGTTGCTTTAGTGTTTTGACTTTGAAAGTGAAGGTTTTCAGTTCAGAAGGTATTTTTTCAATAATGTCTTCTAATTTCAAAGCATATTCATATTCCGTATCCTGATCAAAGGGGTTCTCTGGTACAAAAGCAATGGTTTGGTTGTTAAGTGCCACTACTTTTCCTTTTACTTTAGGAGAAACTGTAAATAGGTTATTGTTCAGTTCTTGATTGCTTTCCCAACCTGCAACGGGTTCACGTAACACAACCCGAACATCAGAATGTGCGGAAATAATCCCTTGAGAAACATCGGAAACATATTCCCGGAACTTATGAACGTTATCTATTTGCTCCTGAATATCATTTTTCTTGTCTTTACAAGAAAAAATCCCAAGTACAATAATGGTTAAAAGTGTAAGTTTTTGGATTCGCATGGCACAATAGTTTTGGTTATGATTTTGTTTTTGTGTCATTTCGAAGAAGCATAGCGACTGAGAAATCTGTTTTTTTAATACTTTAGATTTCTCATTCCGATAGTCATCGGAATTCGAAATGACGTTATGTTATTCTTTATAAATTCCTATATATAGTTCCTCTTTTGCGTTCATGGAAGCACGGTACATGCCGGCAGTATTGAACTCCATAGCTACATTGCCTTCATGGTCTATAGCAATAATCCCACCATCTCCTCCCAAAGCGGGCACTTTTTCCTGGATAACCACTTTGGCAGCTTCCTGTAAAGTAAGACCTTTGTATTCCATCAATGCAGAAATATCATATGCCACTACATTCCTTATAAAAAATTCGCCCCACCCGGTAGCAGATACGGCACAGGTTTTATTGTTTGCATACGTTCCTGCGCCAATGATAGGTGCATCGCCTATTCGTCCCCATTTTTTATTTGTCATTCCCCCGGTAGAGGTACCTGCAGCTAAATTCCCGTTCTTATCTAATGCCGCACAGCCAACCGTTCCAAACTTAACATCCTTAATTAAGGGATCATAAAAGGAAATTTTTTTGTTCTTTTCTGCTTCTCTTTTTTGCGCCCTTTTTAAAGATTTCATCCTATTTTCTGTATAAAAATAAGACGGCTCTACCATTTCTAATCCTTGCGCTATAGCAAAAACTTCTGCTCCTTCACGGGCAAGCATTACATGTTCTGATTTTTCCATCACAGCCCTGGCAAGGTCAATTGGGTTTTTTACAGTAGTTACACCTGCTACGGCCCCCGCATTCAATGTTTTACCATCCATAATAGAAGCATCGAGTTCATTCTTTCCTTCATTGGTAAAAACAGCTCCTTTTCCGGCATTAAATAATGGGGAATCTTCCAGTACATTAATTGTTTTCTCTACCGCTTCTATGCTAGAACCTCCATTCTTTAGTATGGCATGGCCAACCTTTATTGCTTCTTCTAATTTCTCTTTGTATGCCAATTCCAGTTCAGGGGTTATATTCTCTTTAAGAATAGTCCCCGCGCCTCCATGGATGACAATGCCAAAATTGTCCGTAGTTTTGCTGATTCCAGCTATGGCGTGATTATTTTCACTTTTTGAAGCTTCTGAAGTTGTTGTTTGTTTACACCCAATAAATGAAGCGAACGATAATGCAATAAGAAGTATTGGTTTTTTCATAAATATTTTAGTCAGTGGTCTAAATTTAAGAAAATACACGAATAAAATTCTTTTATTTTTTTAATTAATTTTTTAGCTCCTTGATAAATCTGTAATTTTAGAAATCAAAAAGCGTTCCATATGGCTATTCAAAAACCTTTTACCCTCATTAAATGGATTGACGAACACAGGTATTTGTTAAAACCTCCGGTGGGAAATAAAAATTTATATGTGGAATCTGAGGATTACATCGTTATGGTGGTAGCAGGTCCTAATGCTCGAAAAGATTACCACTATAATGAAACGGAAGAGCTTTTTTATCAATTGGAGGGTTCCATTAAAGTCCTCATTCAGGAAAATGGCGAACGAAAAGAAATGGAATTAAATGCGGGCGATATGTACTTGCACCCGGCAAAAGTTCCCCATTCCCCTGTCCGGCCGGAAGGTTCCATAGGATTGGTCATTGAACGGAAACGTGCTGGAAAAGGCTTCACCGATGGTCTTTTATGGTTTTGTGATACTTGCAACCACAAACTGCATGAGGTTTATTTTGAGTTGCACGATATTGAAAAAGATTTTCTTCCTCACTTCAAAGATTTTTACGATTCAGAAGTATTAAGAATCTGTAGTAATTGTGGAACTGTGATGTCCGTAGATCAACGGTTTGTTTAAGAAATTTAATTTGTACTTTCGCAAATAATTTAACATCCTTATACTAAAAAGTTATAAAAATGATACAAACTGCCACTGATTTTGGGATACGAGAGGTTTTAAAAGCACTCCATGTAAAAGCTGTTAACCTAGGAACCTCCACAGGTTTACAATGGTTTTCATCTGGTGAAGAAATTGCTTCGTATTCCCCTGTTGATGGCGCGCTTATTGGAAAAGTAACAGCTACTACCCAAGAAGATTATGAGAAGGTTGTTACAACTGCGCAAGAAGCTTTTAAATCGTGGCGAATGATGCCAGCTCCAAAACGTGGGGAAATCGTCCGGCAGTTTGGTGAAAAGTTACGCCAATATAAAGAACCGTTAGGGAAACTGGTTTCTTACGAAATGGGGAAATCCTATCAGGAAGGGCTTGGTGAAGTGCAAGAAATGATTGATATCTGTGATTTTGCAGTAGGGCTATCACGCCAATTGCACGGGCTTACCATGCACTCAGAGCGTCCCGGGCACCGCATGTATGAACAATACCATCCGCTGGGGATTGTAGGTATTATTTCTGCCTTTAATTTTCCGGTAGCTGTATGGAGCTGGAATACGGCACTGGCATGGATCTGTGGTGATGTATGTATTTGGAAACCTTCTGAGAAAGCACCGCTTTGTGGTATTGCCTGCCAAAACATCATTGCGGAAGTATTAAAAGAGAACAACTTACCGGAAGGGATTTCTTGTCTTATCAACGGTGATTATACAGTGGGAGAATTTATGACGACCGACAAACGCGTTCCATTGATTTCTGCTACAGGTTCTATCCGAATGGGACGCATTGTGGCAAAAACTGTTGGAGAGCGACTTGGAAAATCATTGTTGGAGCTAGGCGGCAATAATGCCATCATCATTACACCTGATGCCGATATAAAAATGACCATCATTGGTGCTGTTTTTGGAGCTTGTGGTACGGCCGGGCAACGGTGTACTTCTACCCGTCGATTAATTATTCATGAAGCTATTTACGATAAGGTGAAAGATGCTTTGGTAAATGCCTACAAACAGCTTCGTATTGGCAATCCGCTGGATGAGAAAAACCATGTAGGCCCGCTTATTGATAAAGATGCAGTAAAAATGTACCTACACGCTTTAGAACAAGTAGTTGCAGAAGGTGGAAAGCTCCTCGTAGAAGGCGGTGTACTCAAAGGGGAAGGTTATGAAAGTGGTTGTTATGTGAAGCCAGCTATTGCTGAGGCACAATCTCACTTTAAAATTGTACAGGAAGAAACCTTTGCTCCGGTATTATATTTATTGAAGTATAGTGGGGATATAGAAAATGCTATTGAAATACAGAATGGCGTTACGCAAGGACTCTCCTCTGCTATCATGACCAATAATTTGCGAGAAGCCGAACGTTTCCTTAGCCATGCAGGGTCCGATTGTGGTATTGCCAATGTAAATATTGGTACTTCGGGAGCGGAAATTGGTGGCGCATTTGGTGGTGAAAAAGATACCGGAGGGGGTCGTGAAAGTGGTTCTGATGCTTGGAAGGTATATATGCGACGACAGACCAATACGATCAACTATACTACGGAACTGCCATTAGCGCAAGGGATAAAGTTTGATCTATAACGGATTTCACAAATATTTTCGGGATGTCATTTCGAATTTTATAACTGCAAGGTGAGAAATCTAAATTATCTATAAAGTAGATTTCTCAGTCATTCCATTCCTTCGAAATGACTCGATCAATCTCTTTTAGTTCCTGCCGTTTTCGTCCGGGTATAATTCGTTTACATTGTCGCTTTGCCAAAACTGTTTGGTATCAACATCCATAATGGTCAATGGGCTTTTATACGCTGCCCCGGTATCTATATTCCAAATGTTTGCTGCATTTACCGGAGTGGTTTCACCTATCCGAATGGTGGGTGTATGCCCAATAAATATTTCATTGTAATGCAACAACCGTTTAGGGTACTTTGTGTCATTCACACTAAGTTTTGGGTCTAATGACAGGGCAGTCTCCCAAAGTGACCGGTCCCAATAAAACATTTTAGAAAAATATTCTTTCTCCACGCCATGTTGATTGGTAAATCCGGCATGTACAAAAAGCTTATTCGCTTCATTAATGTAATAATCTTGCAATGATTCTAAAAAAGAAACGTGTTGTTTTTTATCAGCTTCTGAAATTTCTGAATAGGCATCTACGGTTGTTTGACCTCCATGGAAAAGCCATTCCGGATTATCTTTTCCAAATTTTAACCACTGGCAACACAAATCATCATGGTTTCCCCTTATAAAAATACAGGAGTAGTTAGCTGTAAGTCCTATTAAAAAATTAATGGTCTGCGGCGATTCACTCCACCCATCTACATAATCTCCTAAAAATATAAGCTGGTCTTCAGGTGTTACTTGAGCTCGCTCCAACACCTGATGCAGTGCTCTTAATGCTCCGTGAATATCTCCAATAACCAATGTTCTCCCTTCCATAAAATGAGATAATGATACACAAAGTAAAGAATTTAACTATAAATTGTATTTTCTATGAAAAATGTGTACTGCATTGGGGAAATACTAATTGATTTTATTGCTGAACGCCAGGGAAATGATTTAACAGAGGCTTGGCAATTTACCAAAAAAGCCGGAGGGGCTCCTGCAAATGTTTGTGCTGCTACTGCTTTATTAGGTGGAAATCTGCATGAAACCTATCTAAAAGATGCTGTTATTAAAGGGGCTTTTATTTGTTTTGATCCCAATTACCGAGTTGATTTATGGAAAGGCAATAAAGAAACGTTTATCAAAGCCTGTATTCCCTTTATTGAAAAAGCACATTTAGCCAAATTTAGTTTGGAAGAAGCGCAGCTTATCTCAGGCGAACAATCTATTGAAAAAGCCTGTGAAAAATTGCACTATATTGGGGCAACTACCATCGCTATTACCCTAGGAAAAGAAGGAACATTTATACGCACAAAAGAGTATCAAGAACACGTAAATAGCATTTCTATAACTTCTGTTGATACTACGGGTGCCGGTGATGCTTTTATTGGCTGTCTCTTACAACAACTATCACAAACAACAAACCCTAAAGTAGTATTGTCTAACAAAACACTTTTCACGGAAATGGTGAAAAGAGCTAATATTGCTGGAGCCATCACCGCAACACAATATGGGGCTATTGCGGCCTTGCCCACCAAAGAACAGTTAGGCGTTTTATAGAAAATTTAATAAAGTGTAACAATTTTGTTTTTTCTACATCTTTATATATGGTTAATAAATCCTAATTATTTTGAAAAGTAAATATTCTTTTATTTTCTGTTTTGTTTTTTGTTTTAACGCACATAGTCAACTAGATTCTTTATTATTATCCTATGAGCATTACACGTTAAAAAATGGACTTGAAGTTATATTGCAACCTGATCAGGATGTAAAAGATGTCTCTGTTGAATTTTGGCTTCGTGACGGAATTCGAACAGATAATTCCACCCAGTATGGTTTTACACATTTTTTTGAGCATGTTATGCCTTATGCTGCTATGGATAGTATTGAACTTTCTAGGTTCAATACATACCGAACTAATAACAATGCACAGGTCAGAAAAGATTATATCAGATTTTATACACAGGTAGTGTCAGAAGGATTGAGTGTTGCTTTGAAAATAGTTGCTGGGAGATTAAAAGCCGGTCCGAATAGAATCACTGAAAAGCGAGTTGAATTTCAAAGGGAAAGGGTTTTATCTGAAATTGATAGAGTTGCAAAAAATTATCCGTTATGGAGCCCTGAAGGCGGTACGGCAATTTTTGAAGGTACTTTTGGTGAAAAACATCCTTATGGGAGTAGTGCCTATGGTTTAATAGAAAATAATAAAGCCTTTAAACTTAAAGATTTTAGAGAACATTATAAAAAAATAGTTTACGCTGATAACACTGTTCTTTTTTTGGTGGGCAACTTTAACATAGAAGATGCTAAAAAATTAATTGATATTCACTTTAGTGATATTCATTCAAAGAAAAAGCTTCCAGAAACTATTAAACAAGCGAAACACTTAAGTAAGAGTCTAACTATGAAGGCTCCTCATCCAAATGATACTTTAAATACATTAGCCTTGTCTTGGTCAGTATCAAAATGGGGGTCTAGAGATCACGGAGCTTTAAAACTTATTGCTTCTATACTTAATAATCGAATTGAGGCGGAAAGTCGTTCTCTAAAAACAGTTATAAAAAGTAATGTTGATACAGAGATGTATCAGTTTGGAGGACGATTTTTAATACAAGCCTCTTTTTCATCTACAAAAGATAGTACAATCCTGGAAAATCTTATTTTTAAAACTTTGGATGGCCTTATCAAAAAAGGTGTCACAGAGAGAGAATTGATTGATGCCCAAAAAAATGAGGTTGCCGTTATAAAAAAGATACAGCAAAAACTAGGCTTCCAGGCTAGTAGAACAGAATTATTAGGAGAGGGACTGCTGTTTACAGAAAACCCGACGTTTTATTATGAAGTGTTAAAAAGTCAACTGAGTTTAAATAGAAAAGACATTAAAAACGTTGCAAAAAAATGGCTTGAAAAGCCTCCTTATCGAATATTATTTGTTTCTAATAAAGAAGAAGAGTAATCTCTTTATTATTGTTTTGCAATCTTTTTATCGGTACTTAATTTTTCGTAAAATCCGCAACGCTTCTTTAAGGGAGGTGTATATATTGAGATCATAGGCTTTTATGGCCCATCGGTGTTTTTCAAGCATGGGTTTAACATCATCAAAACCATTTAAATAACATATCAGGTACGTAGCCGGTAACGTTTTTAATGTTTTCTTATCTATTGTAGAAAGCGGAAGGTTTTTTTGTAGTTTTTCAAGTGCAGCGTTGTTCGCATTAAGAACATGGAAAAGGCTTTTCTTATCATACTTTGGTGGCTCAAAAAGAATGGTACTGTCCATTTTATATACACCATTGTCATTAAATGTAATGGTAACGGTTTCCAACGGGTAGTATCTTTGGTCATCCCCCAAGCCTAAATGCACATATTCTGTAATGGTAAAAGAACCATCGTCAAAAGTAATTTCAACTTCATCTAACGCCGAGTAAAAAAGCTGTACCTGTTCATTAATCAATTCAATATCTACACGTGAATAGTATGTTTTGTCTTTTACCTTTTTGGTGTTTCCTGCCCAACATACCACAAATTGCTCTTTAAAAACCTTATAACTGGACGCTAAGTCTCCATGGCGGTTATTTATAAAATCTATCACGCCATCCAACGTTAACTCAATATTATTTCGGGCATGTTGCTCAATTGCTGCTACAATTGCTGAGTTGGTGTCTTTTATTTCAAGGTCAAATACTTTGGGCATACTCATACTACCATCTCTAAAAAACACACTTCCTCCCCAATATTTCCATATATTTTTTCGGAGCGCACATATTTTTCCTGTGGAGCGTATCGTCACAAGGCCTACTACTTTCCCTTCGGGAAGATGGGGAAAAGGGATATTTTCATAAGAAATAAGCGGCGGGTTTTCTATATAGGCATTGACTAAGTTTTGAATTTTACTGTCATCAAAAAAATCAACTCCTACTATTTTGTTGTCTTCATCTTCCACACCTACAACAATAAAAGAGTTATTTTTAGGGTTAGAATTGGCCAATGCACAAATATGTTTTAAAAATTTTGCCTTCCCTTCTTTTTGACCAATATTGATAAACCGTTTTTTGTCATAAAAACTATTTTCATCATTATGAGCCAATAAGTTTTTTACTAGAAGGCGCTTATTAATCATATTTTGTTAACTCCTTTTTTATATTGTTTCGTGCATTTTCTTCATAATGTTCACGAAAATAATCCGTGTGGTAAATAAAATCCCTTTTCAAAAACTGCTTGAGTATTTTTTTTCTTTTGGGGAAATAGATGAAATCAGGGTACCGCATATACTCCTTTCGGATATTAGCACAGTGCTTTTGATAGGTTTCGGAGTCAGTTCCTAATCTATAAAGATCAAAATCCAATAAAAAAGCATTGTCTTGATTTTCTTTAAGAATAATCTCGTGGTTTTTTGTAGAGCGGATCAACATTGCACAGTTTTCTATACGATTGGTTGCTAACTGTAAATTATTCAATCTACCTGATGCCCGTTTTGCGCTTCGGCTTTCATTGTCATTTCTTAATATATTATAGACTAAATCATGGTACCATATAGCAAAACATAGTACATCGTAATCGACTAATGCTGTCTCAAACTGCGCTGCTAAACGGAGCATCTCTAAAATATGTTCTAAATTATGGTAATGTCTTTTTTTGGAGGAATAGTTCCTTTCAAGCTCGCTCCACAAAAATGACACATATGCTGTATCATCTGTATATTTTGTAGCAAGCGCTGTCCATTTACTTATTAAAACCGAATGTTCCATTTTAAGGTACTTTATGCCCTTGGCTTGCTACTAAAAGCATAAACCAATCTTCTAAGTCCATGGTAACTTCTGTTGCTTTTACTGCATTTGCTATTCGCCCCTTATTTGTAGTACCTATGACGGGATGGATTCCTGAAGGATGTTTTAATATCCATGCCAAAAGCAATTGGTCTGCTGTAGCTTCATACTTCTCCATAAACGCTAATAGCTGTTGTTTTATCCGACTTGTTTGTTCGTCTTCCTCTTTAAATATCTTCCCCAAAGGATTCCAGGCCATGGGTTTGATATTGTGCAACATCATATGGTCCAAACTACCGTTGTGCATTGCCCCATGAGCTGTTAAAGAAAATGCAATCTGGTTTACAGAAACTGTTAGCTGTTTTTGGATAAGATCTGTTTGCGAAGGTGTAAAATTTGACACGCCAAAAGCTTTAATTTTTCCTTGTTGCTTCAAGGTTGTAATCGCTTCGGAAATTTCATCCGATTGCATTAGAGGGCTCGGACGGTGCAGTAAAAGCAAATCTAAATAATCTGTTCGAAGATCTTTCAAAGACTTTTCCACCGACCAAACGATATACGCTTTCCTGTAATCGTAGTGCTTTACTTTGTTAGATCGATTTTCAGAAATATACTGAATCCCACATTTTGAGATCAATTGAATCTGTTCCCTAGGAATTTTACTCGCCGCGAATGCTTCTCCAAAATCAGCTTCAGTAGTATAATCTCCATAAATATCTGCATGGTCAAATGTTGTGATGCCACACGCTATACAATGGTCTATTAATGCTGCCATCTCTGTTTTAGAAAATTCTTTCCCCCAACTTCCCCATGCCATAGTACCGGCAATAATTTTTGAAAATGTGTTGTTTGTCATACCCTCGTTTTTCTTATACTAAATGTAATAAACCTAAAACTTCCTTAAAAGTACTGGCAATTAATAAGTTTTAACCAATTATTAACAGCAAGGAGCCTAATATTTTTTCAATTTGCAACCTCAAAATGGGATTAGTATATTCACGTCCTTAAAAATAACTGCATATGGAAGAAAACGCTACTGTAGATATTAGTGAAATTAATGAAAAAATTGCCAAAGAAAGTGCATTCATTGACCTCCTAAACCAAGAAGTCAATAAAGTAATTGTCGGTCAAAAGCACATGATGGAACGTCTGCTCATTGGGCTTTTAGGGCAAGGGCATATTTTGTTGGAAGGAGTTCCTGGTCTTGCAAAAACGTTGGCAATAAACACCCTTTCAAAAGCTGTTAATGGAAGCTTTAGCCGAATTCAATTCACGCCCGATTTGCTTCCTGCAGATGTTGTAGGAACACTTATATATAACATCAAACAGAATGATTTTTCAGTAAAAAAAGGGCCTATTTTTGCCAATTTTGTGCTAGCTGATGAGATCAACCGGGCCCCAGCCAAAGTACAGTCAGCATTGCTCGAGGCCATGCAGGAAAAGCAAGTAACTATCGGCGATGAAACTTTTCCGCTTGATAAACCTTTCTTGGTAATGGCCACCCAAAATCCGGTAGAACAGGAAGGGACCTATCCATTACCGGAAGCGCAGGTAGACCGTTTCATGCTAAAAACGGTAATTGATTATCCTAAAATGGACGAAGAGCAGCTTATTATAAGAGCTAACCTAAAAGGAGCTTTTGAAAAAGTGAATCCGGTAGTTTCCGTAAAACAAATCTTAAAAGCACAAGAAGTCGTGCGGGAAGTGTACATGGATGAAAAAATTGAAAAATACATCCTCGATATTGTTTTTGCTACCCGGTACCCTGAAAAATATAAATTGGCTGACTTAAAATCACTTATTAGCTTCGGGGCTTCTCCAAGAGGAAGTATTAACCTTGCCAACGCAGCTAAATGTTATGCCTTCATCAAACGGAGAGGTTATGTGATCCCTGAAGATGTAAGGGCTATTGTTCATGATGTACTGCGCCACCGTATAGGGCTTACTTATGAAGCAGAGGCCGAAAATGTGACTACAGAAGACATCATCAATAAAGTGATCAACGAGATTGAAGTGCCATAGTAGTTTCAAAAAACAACCATCAAATTATCAACTGATAACTGTTACTGAAACCCAATGGATACGAAAGAATTACTTAAAAAAGTCCGGAAAATAGAGATCAAAACCCGTCGCTTAAGCGACCATATCTTCGGGGGAGAATATCATTCTACCTTCAAAGGACGGGGGATGACCTTTAGCGAAGTACGCCAATATCAGTATGGAGACGATGTAAGGGCTATTGACTGGAATGTTACTGCACGTTATAACGAGCCTTTTGTAAAAGTGTTTGAAGAAGAACGCGAGCTCACTATGATGCTCATGGTAGACATAAGTGGTTCTGAGTTGTTTGGAACCTCTCAACAGTTTAAAAAAGAGATCATTACTGAAATCGCTGCTACGCTTGCGTTTTCTGCAACACAAAACAATGACAAGATTGGGCTTATTTTATTTTCCGACGAAGTAGAATTGTTCATTCCCCCTAAAAAGGGGCGTTCACATGTGCTCCGTATCATTCGGGAACTCATTGAATATGAGCCCCGTAGTAATAAAACGGATATTTCTGAAGCCTTAAAGTTCCTTTCCAACGTTATGAAAAAGAAAGCAATTGTTTTTATACTTTCTGATTTTATAACAAGCGATTATGAACAAACATTAAAAATTGCCAGCAAAAAACACGACCTTACCGGGATTCGGATATACGATCATCGGGAAGAACAAATCCCAAACCTGGGAATGGTACAAATGGAAGATGCCGAAAGCGGAGAACTGCTGCTTGTGAACACACAATCTAAAAAAGTGAGGAATAACTATGCAAAGCATTACATAGAACAAGTAAGTTATTTCCAAGACACATTTACAAAAAGCGGCGCCGGATTATTGAGTTGTAGGGTAGATGAAAGCTATGTAAAAAAGCTGTTAGGCTATTTTAAAAGACGTGGATAAAAAAATGGGAAATCTATCGTTACATAAGATTTTTAAAATACTCCAAAAAAAGCTTTTTTGGTTTTTTTGGATACTGTTCTTTGTGGTTTTTCATAGTACTGCGCAAAATGCCCCAAAAGTCACTTCTACCATTGATTCTACTAAGATATTGATTGGAGAGCAAATTAATTTTACAGTAGATGTAGAAGTTGATACCACAGCACAAGTAGTTTTTCCCGAGGCTAAAGCTTTTTTGCCTCTAGAGGTTATAGAATCCTATCCGGTGGATACCTCTAGAAACAAAGACCGTTATAACCTCATTAAAAAATATGCCCTTACACAATTTGATTCCGGAAGTTATATGCTCCCTAGACAGCAAATCCTTGTCAACAACACACCTTTTTTTACGGATTCCATACAAATAGATGTCAATACTGTATTGGTAGATACAACCAAGCAAAAAATGTATGACATAAAACCGATCATTGCTGTAGAAAAAAATTACTCCGGATGGTTATCCTACCTCTGGTGGTTTCTCGGCATTGCCATTGTTGGCAGCTTTGTATATTGGTTTTTCTTCCGTAAAAAACCATTGTCCGAAGAAGAAAAAGTGGCCTTGCTCCCTCCTTTTGACAGGGCAATGCTGGAACTAAAAAAACTGGAAGAATCTAAATATTTAATTCAATCCGAGCATAAACAATATTATTCCGAACTCACTAATATTGTTAGGGCATATATAGAAGAAGATGTACATATTTCAGCATTGGAAAGTACTACAGACGAGCTTATTCAAAAAATAGAAATGCTAAAAGATTCGGGAGCATTAAAAATTGAGAAAGAGACCATCAAACAATTTCAGCAGGTCCTCAAAACCGCTGACTTGGTAAAGTTTGCAAAGTCTAAACCCGAAAACAACATTGCCGAAGCTGATCGAAAAGCCATTGAGCAAATTGTCGTAAAAACCAAAGAAGGGCTCCCCGAGCCCACTGAGGAAGACCTACAGAATGATGAAGAATACCTGCTACAACTGACACAAAAGAAACGTAAAAGAAAAATTATTATCGCAGGGGCTGCTTCGTTACTCCTTGTCCTTATGGTTACTGCCGGGGCCATTGGTTTTTTTGGTTTCCATACCGTAAAAGATACGGTTTTAGGGCATCCCACAAAAGCTTTGTTAGAAGGAGAATGGGTTGCCAGTGAATATGGTTATCCGCCCATCGAATTGGAAGCTCCCGAAGTTTTAAAAAGATTTGAGTTGCCAATCCCTAAGGAAGCTAAAGCTTCCATACATAGCAACCAAACCTTTGCTTATGGGACACTAACTGATCATTTTTATATCATGGCAAGTGTTACCACATTTAACAAAGATGTTGAATTTGACCTTCAAAAAGCGATTGACGGGAGTATTGCTTTATTTGAAGCAGAAGGCGCTAAAAATATCATCACCAAACAAGACAAGTTTGAAACCCTTACTGGAAAAGAAGGTATCAAAGTATACGGAAGTATGCTCATGAAGGGGCCTGAATCAACAAAAGAACAAAAACAACAATACACCTTACTGAGTTTCGCTGAAAATGGTGGTTTTCAACAATTGGTCATTGTACACAAAGATGATAACCGCTATGCCCAAGACGTGGTACAACGTATCTTAAACTCTATAAACTTTAAAGCAATTAATTAAAAATGTTTGAAAATATCCAATTTGCCAATCCACAATTCTTCTGGTTGCTCCTACTGCTTCCAGTGGCAATACTATGGTATGTTTTCAAACAAAGACAAACAACAGCTTCGCTAAAAATATCTAGTGTAAAAGGGTTTAAAATAACAAGCACATTCTTGCCAAGGTTAAAACCTTTACTATTTGCACTTCGCTTGTTGGCCCTTGCTGCATTGATAACCGCATTAGCAAGGCCACAAACCAAAGAAGTATCCACAAGGACAAAAACAACCAAAGGAATTGACATCGTTATTGCTATTGATGTATCTTCAAGTATGCTATCAAAAGACCTTAAACCTAACCGGTTATCTGCATTAAAAGATGTTGCTGCCGAGTTCATAAAAGGACGCCCGAACGACCGGATAGGCTTGGTTGTTTATTCAGGGGAAAGTTATACCAAAACCCCCATTACCAGTGACAAATCTATTGTGTTAGGAGCCCTTCGGGAAATCACCTATGGTCAAATAGAAGATGGAACAGCCATCGGTATGGGACTAGCTACATCTGTAAACCGGTTAAAAGAAAGTAAAGCATTAAGTAAAGTTATTATCCTGCTAACAGATGGGGTGAACAATGCGGGCTTTATAGAACCCCGGACTGCCGCAGAATTAGCTATAGAATATGGTATAAAAACATATACCATTGGGTTAGGAACCAATGGCATGGCATTAACACCTGTAGCCTATAATCCTGACGGAAGTTTCCGGTACGGGTACCGAGAAGTAGAAATAGATGAAAAACTCCTCAAAGAAATCGCTAAAGTGACCGGAGGAAGTTATTTTAGAGCTACTGACAATCAAAAATTAGAAGAAATCTATCGGGAAATTAATAAACTTGAGAAAACAGAAGTAGAAGAGTTCCGATATACAAATTTTGAAGAAAAGTATCGCTCGCTTGCCCTTTTGGCAGGAGGTTTGCTGCTTATTGAATTACTATTAAAATATACACTATTTAGAAGCTTTATATAGATGTACCAACTTGAAGAAAAAATATATTTCTATGCTTTAGTCATTATCCCTGTAATGATCCTGGCTTTTCTATTTCTTCAATTTTGGAAGAAACGAACACAAGCCAGGTTTGCAGATAAAGAACTCTTGGCAAAACTAAGCCCTGACCGTTCCTTTTTCAAATCTACCTTTAAACTTATTATTGCCCTACTTTCTATAACATCCCTTACAATAGGATTAGTAAACCCGAAAATCGGTACCAAACTAGAAACCGTTAAAAGAGAAGGACTGGATTTGGTGTTTGCCGTAGATGTCTCTAAAAGCATGTTGGCAGAAGACATTGCGCCCAACCGTCTAGAAAAAACCAAACGGCTTGTTTCAGAAATCATCAATCAATTAGGGAGTGACCGGATTGGTATTATTGCCTATGCCGGGCAAGCATTCCCGCAATTACCTATTACAACCGACTATTCTGCAGCAAAAATGTTTTTGCAAAACATGAATACCAATATGCTTTCCTCTCAAGGAACCGCTATCGATGACGCTATTGAACTTTCCAAAACCTATTATAATGATGAAGAACAAACCAATAGAGTACTGCTCATTATTTCTGATGGAGAAGACCATTCCGAAAGAGCAGCTGACGCTGTAGAAGAAGCTGTTGCAGAAGGCATAAAAGTATTTACCATTGGTGTTGGCACGGCCAAAGGAGGCCCCATCCCTGAAAAACGTAACGGTGTTGTTGAAAGTTACAAAAAAGATCGAACCGGAGAAGTCGTTATCACCCGGTTAAATGAAACAATCCTAAGGAATATTGCCGAAAAAGGAAATGGTGGGTACATTAACGGAAACAATACCGAAAAAGTTGTTGAATATATAAAAGAAACGCTTGCACAGCTAGATAAAAAAGAATTTGAAGCAAAACAATTTGCTGATTTTAAAGACCAATTCCAATGGTTTCTGGGAGCTGCCATCATACTGTTGTTTTTAGATATTTTTCTCTTAGAACGAAAAACAGCATGGTTGCAACGATTAAATTTGTTTAACGAAAAACAAGACAGCTGATGAAAAAAATGAAGTGGATATTATTATTTGTGGGCGTCAGTCAATTTGCTTTTTCTCAAACAACAAAAGAAGAAAAAGAGAAGCAAAAAGCATTGGTACAAGCCAACAACCTTGTCTATGATGCAAATAGCGACTTAGCAGAAGCAAAGTTTGCTGATGCGGAAGCTGCTTACCGTAAGGCAATTTCTAAAAGTGGTGATTATGCTGCTGCCAAATACAACCTTGGAAATGCTTACTATAGTGAAAATAGCTTGGGAGAAGCATTTTCCCGATACAAACAAGCAGGAGAGGTAGCTGATTCAAAAGGAGAAAAACACAGTGCTTACCACAATATGGGCAATGTTTTTATGAAAAATAAAGAATACGAAAAAGCAGTAGAAGCTTACAAAGAATCTTTACGAAATGACCCTGCTGATGATGAAACCCGCTACAACTTAGCCCTTGCCAAAGAAATGTTGAAAAAACAACAACAAGAAAACGAAAAAAACAAAGACAATAAGGATAATAAAGAGGACAAGAAGGACAAAGACCAAGACAACAAAGACGGAGAAAACAATAAAGACAAGAAAAGCGACAACAAAGAAGACGAGAAAAAAGAAGATAAAAACGGAGAAAACAAAGAAGGCGATAAAAACCCTGAAAAAGATAACAAAGGAGAAAACGATAAAAAACAGGACAAAAAAGAGGAAAACAAGCAAGGTGAAAAACCGGAAGATCAAAAAGGAACTCCGCAACAACGCCCTAGCCAGTTATCTCCTCAACAAATAAAAAACCTACTAGAAGCCATGAACAATGAAGAAAAAAAGGTGCAGGATAAGTTGAATGCCAAAAAAGTAAAAGGAAAACCAGTAAAAGCTGAAAAAGATTGGTAGATTGTACTGTGAAAAGATGAAAAAGCTATTAACAATCATACTCGTATTAAGTAGTTACACAACGCTTGTAGCACAAGAGGATAATGTTGTGTTTGAAGTAAAGCTCAGCAAAGAAAGGCTTGGTGTAAATGAGCGCCTGTTAGTAGAATTTCATATGAACAAAGATGGTGACAATTTCATTCCGCCAAACTTTGACGGTTTTAGGGTTAGTGGCCCCAGTCAGTCCATAAGCAACTCCTGGGTTAATGGGAAAAGAACTTACTCCAAATCGTATACTTATATCCTTGTCCCCACAGCAAGAGGAAAGTTTACCATACAACAAGCTTCTATTCAAATAGATGGGAAAATCTATAAAACACTTCCAAAAACAGTAGAAGTAACCGCGGCAGTAGACAACCCGAATGCTCCCCCAACCGCCGATGATATTGCAGAAGAAAATTTGCATCTTGTTGCTGAAGTTTCTAAAACAAGGCCCTACTTAAATGAGGCTGTTAGTGTTGTCTATAAACTCTATGTAAGCCCTAATATTAATGTGAGCGACTTCCGGCCGTTAGACAACCCAAAATACAACAATTTCTGGAGCCAAGATATTCCTGTAAAACGGCTAAAAGTAGAAAACGGCACCTATAAAGGGCGTTCTTACCGATACGTAGTGCTTAAACGCGTCGTTTTATACCCTCAGAAAACAGGGAAACTTACCATAGAACCCCTGTCTTTAGATGTAACTGTAGATGTGCCCACTAATAGACGAGATTTTTTTGGTAGCCGCATCTATACACAAGCCCATAAAACAATTGCTGCAGGAAACCGGACTATCAATGTAAAACCACTGCCGGAAAATGGCAAACCGGAAAATTTTACCGGAGCAGTGGGCAATTTTGATTTTAACGTGATCCCTAGCAAAACAGACTTAAAGGCTTCCGAGTCATTTCAGCTAAAAGTGGAAGTCTCCGGAAAAGGAAACCTTAAATTGTTTGATCTGCCCAAACTAACCCTTCCCGGATCTTTAGAAGTATATGACCCTGAATATGAAGAAAATGTCAATACTAATATTTCCGGGTCTAGAGGAAAAATGACTGACAATTACACGGTTGTACCACAATACAGAGGAAAGTATCCTATTCCTCCGGTAACCTTCTCTTATTTTGATCCTTCAGATGAAATCTATAAAACACTAAAATCTCAAGAAATCCTAGTCAATGTTTTTGAAGGACCTGTCAACAATAGCAATTCAACCAATGCTGTGACCTCAACACCCAATAAACAAGCTATTATAACTACCGGAAGTCAATTTAGATTCATCAAATTAACCCCAAACCTGAAACCTATTAAACAAAAAGAGTTTTTCAACTCAAAAACATTTTATGCATTGCTCCTTGCACCCCTACTGCTAATTCCTGTGGCCATTTTTGTAGGTAGAAAGAAAAAGGCTATAAACGCAGATGTACAAGGGAACAGAATTAGAAAAGCAAATAAGCTTGCCAAAAAATATCTGTCGGAAGCTAAAAAAACATTAGGCAAAAAGGAGCTGTTTTATGAAGCTTTAGAAAGAGCCTTGCATAACTATTTAAAAGCAAAACTCCACATTGAAACTGCTGAATTCAGTAAAGATAAAATTCACGCTTTATTAACTTCTAAAAAGGTGAACAGTGTTGTTGTAGACAGTTTTATCGGACTTTTAAAAAGCTGTGAATTGGCAAGGTACAGCCCTGCATCAGAAGTAGCCATGCAGCAAGATTACCAAAAAGCGGCAGAAGTAATTTCTCAAATTGACAAACAAATCTAATGGCCATGAAGAAATTGTTTTTAATCTTATTGATAGGCTTCTTGGCAAATGTTCTTACCGCACAAAACAATGTGTTGTTTGAAGAAGCCACAAAACTATATAATGAAGGAGATTATGAAAGTGCTATTGAAAAATACACTACTATCTTAGCATCCGGAGAACATTCTGCAGCACTCTATTATAATCTAGGAAATGCACATTACAAACTCAACCGCATAGGGCCTAGTATTTACTTTTATGAAAAAGCATTACTCCTTGCGCCTAATGATGAAGATGTAAAAAATAATCTTGCATTTGCAAAAAACATGACTATTGATGTTATTGAACCATTGCCACAAACTGGGTTTTCCAAGCTTATTGAAAAAAGTATTGGGAAATTATCATACAACCAATGGGCAATAACTGCTGTCATTTTTGTATTCGTATTTATTCTCTTATTTCTACTATACTATTTCTTCAACAAACAACAACTAAAACGTTTGTTCTTTGTGACAAGCCTAATTACTGTTTTTTTAGCTGTTATTGCTATAATAATGGCATTTCAGGAATATAACGTCTATAAAAATAATCGGCCTGCAATTGTCTTTGCACAAGAAGTAGGTATAAAATCTGAACCCAATGATCGAAGCGAAGAAATATTCTCCCTGCACGAAGGTGCTAAAGTAACTGTTTTGGAAGAATTAAACGATTGGAAAAAAATCCGGTTAGCTGATGGAAAAGTGGGTTGGGTTCCACAACAAGAAATTAAAGAATTGAAAATAAACTAAATTAACCTTTCGTCGTCTCTTGCAAAACCATTGCAAATACATATTCTCCTATAGTACTCAATGGTTTATATAACACAGAACCCTCAATCGTTTCTTCACTCACAAAGCCCATTAAATTATTTGTCCTGCTAAAAAACACAAGAACAGCTCCAAGAATAATCGCTATTTTCAACCCTCCAAAAACAGCTCCCAATAATTTATTAAGAATCCCTAGCATAGCAAAGCTGGCAATCTTGGTAAATAGTTTTCCTGCAAAAGTTACTGCTACAACTATTCCAACAAATGTAATTGCAAAGGCTGTTAAATTTATATAGCGTTCCTCCCATTGCACACGAGTAGAAAGATAATCCCCTGCATAATAAGAAAAATGTATAGCTCCATATATTCCTAAAATCAGTGCCAAGAGAGAAGCTAATTCAACAAAAAAACCCTTCATCAAGCCTCTTACTACCCCATAGATGATCAAACCTCCCAAAACGATATCAATGAAATTCATGTTGTATTCTTTCAAACAAATATACGAGTTTGATCATATCCTTTTAAGCTCCCATATGTTTTAAAACCCTGTGAGGTTTCTTTACCAAAAATTTCCCTTATAACCTATATCTTTGTTTACTCAATCGTAAAAATGGCAAGAGACGAAAAACTCAAAAAACAATGGGATACCATTATAGAAAAACTATCCCAACAGTTCTCAGACAGTGATCCTTTGGAGCTAGATAGTATTATCTACCTTATTGGCATACAAGAGCTTGGCCAACTACACCGTTCTTTTAAAAAAGATGAAAAAGTAAACCTCATGCACATTGCCATTTGTAGATTATTAGAACCTTATGGCTATTATGAATTTGATTTTTTTGATGACGATGGCTGGCCACACTATAAAATAAAAGAACAGCTTCCTACTCTTAAGCCCGGTGAGCAAACTATTTTAATGAAAGAAGCCATTGTAAGCTATTTTATAGAAAAAGAATATCTTGAAGATATATAACACACTTCTCGTAAAGTATAAAAATCATTAAATTTGCCGCTCTTAATAACTGAACAATGCTCGACGAAATAAAAGGACATATTGAAGAAGTGGAAAAGTTCCATGCCGATACCCAAGAAGCTATCGAAAATTTCCGCATTAAATACTTGGGGAAAAATGGATTGTTAAACACTTTCTTCGCTGAATTTAAAAATGTGCCCTCCGAGCTTAAAAAAGAATATGGGCAAACCATCAATCAGCTTAAGAATGCAGCCATCCATAAAGTAAATGCATTAAAAGAAGCTATAGAGAATACTATAGAAGAAAAAGGCAAATACGGAGACCTTACCCGTCCGGGAGAGCCTATAGAAATTGGTGCACGGCATCCCATTTCTATTGTAAAAAACCAAATTATAGACATTTTTTCCCGAATAGGGTTCAACGTTTCCGAAGGCCCTGAAATTGAGGATGATTGGCATAACTTCACGGCACTCAACCTTCCTGAACACCACCCGGCACGTGATATGCAGGATACATTTTTTATCCAAACCAACCCTGATATTTTACTGCGCACCCATACCTCATCTGTACAAGTACGATATATGGAAAATAACAAACCCCCTATTAGGACTATTTCCCCGGGTAGAGTGTACCGAAATGAAGATATTTCTGCACGGTCGCATTGTTTCTTCCATCAGGTAGAAGGGTTGTATATTGACAAAGGGGTTTCTTTTGCCGATTTAAAACAAACACTTCAGTATTTCACTACCGAGATGTTTGGAAAGTCCAAAATACGCTTGCGTCCTTCTTATTTTCCTTTTACCGAGCCGAGTGCCGAAGTTGATGTGTATTGGGGCCTAGAAACGGAAACTGATTATAAAATGACCAAAGGTACCGGATGGCTCGAAATTATGGGGTGTGGTATGGTAGACCCAAATGTACTTGAAAACTGCGGAATTGACTCTAAAGAATATTCCGGCTTTGCTTTCGGAATGGGGATTGACCGTATTGCACTGCTACTCTACCAGATTCCGGATATCCGTATGCTGAGTGAAAATGATCTTCGTTTCCTAGAGCAATTTAAATCAGCGCTATAAAAAACATCCGTTTGTTTTCTATTGCTCTTTTCCCCTAAAAAAACAATACCTTTCTAATAACAAAGTCAGGAAAAGTTGCAAACCATTATCAACCACATAAAAAAACACAAGTTAAAAACAGCTATCCTATTGGTACTGCTGGTCCTATATTATTTTTCACTTCCCAAGCAACTGTTTAATGACCCCACCGCTACTGTTATTGAAACCAAAGACGGCACATTACTTGGTGCAAAAATTGCTGCTGATGGACAATGGCGGTTCCCAAAGTCCGATAGTGTACCAGAAAAGTTTAAACAAAGCCTTCTTTTCTTCGAAGATGCACATTTTTACAGCCATCCCGGGTTCAATCCGGTATCTATAGCAAAGGCGTTGATAACAAATATAAAAGCTGGAAAAGTAGTCCGGGGCGGAAGTACACTTACACAGCAAGTAATTCGTTTGTCCCGCAAAAACAAAAACCGCACTTATTTTGAAAAAGCAATTGAAATTATTCTTGCTACCCGTCTTGAATTACGGTATTCCAAAAATGAGATTTTAAATCTTTATGCCTCACATGCCCCCTTTGGTGGTAATGTTGTAGGCCTTGATATGGCTTCCTGGAGGTATTTTGGTATACATCCTCATCAACTTTCATGGGCAGAGAGTGCTACTTTAGCCGTTTTGCCCAATGCTCCTTCACTCATTTATCCCGGAAAGAACCAAGAAAAACTCTTGGCAAAACGAAATAAGCTGTTAAAAAAATTACTTGAGAATGCTATAATTGATTCCCTGACTTATCAACTTGCCATCGTGGAAGCATTGCCTAAAAAACCTTTTCCGCTTCCACAAAAAGCTTCTCATTTCTTAGAATACATTGCCAAAACCCAGCAAGGAAAAAGGGTAAAAACAACATTGGATGCCCAACTCCAGGACAATGTTGTTGCTATTGTAAAAAAACACCACGAAACACTCCTCCAAAATGAGATACATAATGCAGGTGTATTGGTCATGGATGTAAATACCCGACATGTTTTGGCCTATGTAGGAAATACCCCTACCGATAGAAACCATCAAAAAGATGTAGATGTGATTTCAGCGCCACGAAGCACCGGGAGTATCTTGAAACCTTTTTTATATGCTGCCATGCTCGATTCCGGAGAACTATTGCCTAATACCCTAGTCGCTGACGTCCCTACCCAAATAGCTGGTTATAGCCCGGAAAACTTTGAGGAAACCTATGATGGTGCAGTCCCCGCAAAGCGTGCATTGGCACGTTCTTTAAATGTCCCTGCAGTACGATTGCTTAAAAGTTATGGTTTAGAGCGGTTTCGGGACCAACTTGATTTTTTTAATTTAAGAGACATTAACCGTTCTGCAAATCATTATGGGCTATCCTTAATTTTGGGGGGTGCTGAAAGCAATCTTTGGGATCTTTGTAAAACCTATGCTGCTCTTGCAGGTACCGTTAACCATTATACCGAAACCTCTAGTGAATATTTTACACATGAATTCACTGAGCCTATAACAACTATTAACAGTAATACGGATTTTGGCAATCGTTCCCGGGAAAAAATAACATTTGATGCAGGTAGCATTTACCTCACTTTTGAAGCGATGAAAGAAGTAAACCGCCCTGAAGGTGAACAGGCTTGGGAGTTTTTTGATTCTTCCAAAGAAATTGCTTGGAAAACTGGCACCAGTTTTGGAAATAGGGACGGATGGGCCATCGGTGTCACTCCAAAATATGTTGTTGGTGTATGGGTAGGCAATGCTGATGGTGAAGGCCGACCGAATTTAACCGGAGTAGGTTCAGCAGCTCCTATTTTATTTGATGTGTTTGATGTTCTTCCTAATGCTCCATGGTTCAGAAAGCCTTTTGATGAACTGACAGAGGCAGAAGTTTGTATAAATAGTGGTCACTTAGCTACTGATATTTGCCCAAAAACAACGACATGGATTCCAATCACCGGACAACGAACCCCTCCCTGCCCTTATCACCAACTAGTCCACTTAGATACACAAAAACAATTCAGGGTAAACACGTCCTGTGAAGCACTTGATACTATGGAACCGGTCTCTTGGTTTGTGTTGCCCCCCCTTATGGAATACTATTACAAAAGCAATAATGCACAATACCGGAGCCTGCCTCCATATAGGAGTGATTGTTTCTCGGAAGGGCAAGCAACCATGGATTTTATTTACCCAAAAGAAAATGGGCGGGTAATACTGCCTAAGGATTTTGACGGAACCACTAATGAATTGGTATTAAAACTGGCACACTCTAAACCAGAGCTTACCGTTTTTTGGTATGTAGATGCTATTTTTGTAGGGCAAACACAGACTTTTCATGAAATGGCCATTCTTCCCAAAACCGGAAAACATCTCATTACTGTTGTAGATGAGTTAGGTAACCAATTAATACAGGCAATTGAAGTAGAAAGGTAATCTATACTATTTCAGCACACTCCCTTTCGCAGCCCACCACGGCAGTACCTCTACCACCAACCGCCCTGCTTTTACTGCAGGATCAGCTTGCATCAATGTTTCCACCTCTTCTTTGGTAGGTGTGTTAAAAATAACAATCCCGGAAATATCGCTTTCTTCAGCTTCTAAAGGGCCTGATATACTTAATTTCCCTTCTAAAAAAAGCTGCTCTAAATATGCCTGATGTGCCACTTGTATTTTTTGATATGCTTCTTCCGGTTGATCTCGGTTAGGCCCCTTTTTCAACAGCACCAAAAAATATTTTTGCATCACATACGTAGTATCACCTTCTTTGTATGAAAACGTTTCATGTCCGGTATCTTTTATTGAGTCTATTGGTTCTACTTCCGTATTTGTAGTTGGGGTGTCCTTTTTTTGTGTAGTACAAGCAACGATCATCAAAAGAATCAAAAAAGAGGTTAATTTTTTCATTTTCTTATGTTTACCAATTTTTATAAGGGTTTTTGCTCAATTGCGAATTGTAATATTTTATGTCTCCGGTCACCTCCCCTCCAAGCCATTTAGGTTTAGAGAATTTTTCTGCTTCCGAAATCAACTCAACCTCTGCTACTACCAATCCTTCATTGTCTCCTAAAAAAACATCCACCTCAAACAAATGATTGATGAAAGGGACTTCATACCGAATTTTATCAATAACAAACGCCTCACATAACTTCATTAATTCGGTGGCTTCTTCATGTGGAATTTCTTTCTCCCACTCAAAACGTGTTAATCCTGAAGCATTTGTTTTGCCTTTTACAGCTATATACCCTTTATCTTCTTTAATTCTCACACGCACCGTTCGTTCCGGATCTGTGTTTAAAAAGCCTTGTGTAATCCGAACCGTTTTTATAGCTGTCTCTTTGTAACCTTCTGAACTGACCAAAAATTTACGTTCTATTTCAAGCATCTATGTGTTGTTATCATAATCTAACTCAATGGATTAAATATAGTAATTTTATGCTATGGAGAATATGCTTCCCATACGGAAAATTATCCATGTGGATATGGATGCCTTTTATGCTTCAGTAGAGCAACTGGATGACCCAAAATTGCGAGGGAAACCTGTGGCTGTTGGAGGCGGTGAAAAACGGGGTGTGGTTTCTGCTGCAAGCTACGAAGCACGAAAATATGGTGTGCGAAGTGCTATGAGCGGGGTCATGGCTAAAAAATTATGTCCACAGCTTATTTTTGTGCGCTCTCGATTTGACCGCTATCGAGAACTTTCCAAACAAATCTGCGCTATCTTCTATAACTATACCGATTTAGTAGAGCCACTCTCGCTTGATGAGGCTTATTTAGATGTAACGAAAAATAAAAAAGCAAATCCTTCTGCTACACTTATTGCTGAAGAAATTCGAACACGTATTTTTAATGAAACCGGCTTAACGGCTTCTGCCGGAATCTCCATCAATAAATTTATTGCAAAAATTGCCAGTGACATTCATAAGCCCAATGGACAAAAAACAGTACCTCCCGAGGAAGTGTTGGGTTTTTTAGAAATGTTGGACATTCGTAAGTTTTATGGTGTGGGGAAGGTTACCGCTGAAAAAATGTACCGGTTGGGCATCTTTACCGGAAGGGATCTTAAAGAACAGCCTTTAGATTTTCTGGAAACCCATTTTGGCAAGCATGGTTCGTTTTATTACAATGTGGTGCGAGGTATTCACCGAAGTGAAGTAAAACCACATCGTGCCCACAAATCGGTAAGTGCAGAGCATACTTTTTTTGAGAATTTAAGCAGTGAAATTTTTATGTTGGAACGCCTGGAGACCATTGCCAATGAGTTGGAACGAAGGTTAAAAAAGCACCGCATTACCGGAAAAACAGTCACGTTAAAAATAAAATATAGTGACTTTACCCTCCAAACCCGCAGTAAAACGTTAGATTATTTTATTGCCGATGCATCTAGTATACTCGATACTATCAAAGAATTGTTGTATCAAGACACTTTGCAAAATTCTGTACGACTGCTAGGTATATCCCTTTCTAATTTAAACACGCAAAAAAAACCTGAAAAAAAACCTATACAAAAAAGTGTTTCGGTACAGTTGACGTTGGAATTTTAGCTTCAAATATTAAATATAACAACTGGTAATCTCGGTAACCCGTAATGTGTTTACCATCCCCTTTTCTTGAATAGGCATTGCTGCAAGACTAACTAGCATATCTCCAACATCCAAGAACCCCTTTTCACAGGCAATCCGGTTAACATCTTCAATGGTTTCATCGGTACTTACGTATTTGTCATAATAAAATGCTTTCACTCCCCATAGGAGGCTTAGTTGGTTAAGTATCCGTTTATTAGACGTAAATACCAAAATATGTGCACTCGGGCGCCATGCTGATATCTGAAAGGCGGTGTACCCACTATTGGTCAATGTAGAAATGGCTTGTGCTTTGATCTCATTGGCCATTAATGCCGCATGGTAACAAATAGATTTGGTAATGTACCGTTTGGTGCGTATGTGGGGTGGTTCTTGTGGCACTTTAATAAGGGAAGAGTGCTCTACACTTTTGATAATACTGGTCATTTTTTCAATTACTTGAACAGGAAAGCTCCCCACCGAAGTTTCTCCAGAGAGCATTACTGCGTCTGCCCCATCCATTACGGAGTTGGCCACATCATTTACCTCTGCACGGGTAGGGGTAAGACTGGTAATCATACTCTCCATCATCTGGGTAGCAATAATCACTGGAATCCGGGCTTTTTTGGCCCTCAACACCAATTGTTTTTGAATGAGCGGTACTTCTTGTGCTGGTATTTCTACGCCCAGATCACCTCGAGCCACCATAAGTCCATCACAATATGCTACTATTTTATCAATATTCTCAACCGCTTCCGGTTTTTCAATTTTAGCAATGATTGGGATTTTTATTGCTGATTTTTTTTCGATAATCTCCTGTAAATCAATTAAGTCCTGACTATGGCGCACAAAGGAAAGTGCTATCCAGTCTACTTGTTGTTCAATAGCAAAGGCAGCATCTTTTATATCTTTTTTCGTAAGGGCCGGCAATGAGACATTTGTATTTGGAAGGTTTACACCTTTCTTAGACTTTAAAGGGCCTCCTTGAATTACTTTTGCCCTTACTTCTCCCTTTTTATCTGTTTCTACCACTTCAAAAATAAGTTTGCCGTCGTCTAATAATATCCGCTCTCCGGGATTCACATCCTTGGGGAATGCTTTGTAATTCATATAAACTTTTTCAGCATTCCCTTTAAACTCTTTACCGGTAACAAAAGTGATTTCATCTCCTTCATGAACCACGACGTCTTCTGCCATCGCCCCAACACGAAGTTTAGGACCTTGCAAATCTGCCAATATTGCTGTATTGTATCCAAATTCTTCATTAAGTGACCGTATCATTGCTATTCGCTCTTTCACATCGTCATAATCAGCATGTGAAAAATTAATCCGAAAAACATTGACCCCAGCTTCCACCATCGCTTTAAGTATTTCTTTTTTACTTGTAGCCGGGCCAAGGGTTGCAACGATTTTTGTTTTTTTTATGCTTGGCATTTTTAAAAAATTAAATTGTTCTTGGATTTCAGCTTGTTTGTATAAACAGTATATGCTGTCGCTATCTGAGGAATATTATTTATTTTTTCGATAATAGGCTTCATATCAAGCATTTCTCCATTTTCTATTTTTAAAAAATAGTCTGCTTTTCTATATTCAGGAATTAAATAATTCTTTACAAGGGTATTTGTTCCTTTGAACAAACCTTTTGTTTCATTGATTTCCTGTTCATCAATCGATACATTTGCTATCAAATTCCATCGAACTTCCTTGTATATATCTTCCCATTCATATAATGAAAAAGAAAACCTGTTATCAAGCTCAATAGAAAAAGGCATACGCTTAAGATTGGTTTTAAGATGCACATTCAAAAAATACGCTATTTGGTAATCTTCTTTATAGCTATGAATAGCTATCAGTCCATACGTGGGTTCGTAAAAATCATCTGGTATTTTTAAAATAGCCATATGTTGTTTTCATGGAAATGTAAAGATATGATTCTATAAACGACTTAGCAACTTTTGAATATGTGTTTAACCCTTATTTAATAACGAAAACGTTATGGTTAATATCCTTCAGTTTCTATATGAGCCTGCAATACATAATATGCTCTTTTTGACACTTTTTCTTCTGCTTTTTTCTTAGAGGTTGCTCTGGCTTTGGTTATTACTCTCCTATCTATATGAAGCTTAACCGCAAAATGTTTTATCTCTTCATTACCATCATCTTCGTAAACTTCATAGTAAAAAGATTTTTTTGTTTTTTGGCACCATTCTATCAACAAACTTTTATAACTAATTATTTTTCCTTCTAGCTGCTCAATATCAACATATGGTTCTATAACACGGCTATAAACAAATTTCTCGCAATACTTAAACCCCTTATCTAAATAAATTGCGCCTATAAGTGCTTCAAATATGTTCCCATGTATATTTTCTCCAAAATTATTTCTTGGAATTTTCGATTTTAAAAGTGCGATAAGGTTTAAATCTTTCCCTAATTCATTTAAATGCTCCCTACTAACTATTTTAGAGCGCATTTTAGTAAGATAGCCCTCATCTCCGGAAGGAACCTGGTTAAATAAGTAGTTGGAGATAATAGCCCCTAGCATTACATCGCCTACAAACTCTAAGCGTTCATAATTTAGCGGATTTCCTTTTTTATCTTTTATATTGGCTGACCTATGTGTAAAGGCTTTATGGTAGTAGTGTAGTTTTTTAGGTTTAAAACCAATAATTGCTTTGATTTTCAAAAAAAAATCCCCGTCATCATTTGAACGGGGATTTAATATTTTTTTGATGCCACTCATAAAAGGCAGTTTATAGCTTTTTGAAAAGCACACAAGCATTATGCCCTCCGAAGCCAAATGTGTTGCTCATTGCTATTTTTACATCCCTTTTTTGAGCTTTGTTGAATGTGAAGTTCATTTTAGGGTCTATATTCTCATCATACGTTTGATGGTTAATTGTCGGTGGCACTATACCGTGTTCTATCGCCAAAATAGATGCAATAGCTTCAACGGCACCTGCTGCTCCCAGTAAATGTCCTGTCATAGACTTAGTTGAATTAATGTTTAGTTTATAGGCATGCTCTCCAAAAACGTCACGTATTGCTTTTGATTCTGCAACATCCCCTAAAGGGGTTGATGTTCCATGCATGTTAATCGCATCTACTTCTTCTACAGACACTTGTGCATCTCGCAAACAATTCAACATTACTTGCTTTGCCCCTAACCCCTCAGGATGTGGTGCTGTCATATGGTATGCATCTGCTGATAAGCCACCTCCAGCTACTTCTGCATATATTTTCGCCCCTCGTGCTTTAGCGTGCTCATATTCTTCCAAAATCAATGCTCCTGCCCCTTCTCCTAAAACAAACCCATCTCTGTCTTTATCAAATGGCCTTGATGCCGTTTTAGGGTCATCATTTCTTGTGGAAAGTGCGTGCATAGCATTAAACCCTCCGATGCCTGCTTCAGTAACAGCCGCTTCAGAACCTCCTGATACAATAATGTCGGCATAACCTAACCGGATATAATTGAGCGCATCTATCATTGCATTTGCAGAGGATGCACAAGCGGATACTGTTGTAAAGTTAGGCCCTCTGAACCCATGCTTAATGGAAATAAGCCCAGGGGCAATATCAGCAATCATTTTAGGAATGAAGAAGGGATTAAATCGAGGGGTTCCGTCCCCTTTTCCAAAATTTAAAACTTCTTCCTGAAAGGTTTCCAAACCGCCTATTCCAGCTCCCCAAATAACCCCAATCCTGTCTTTATTTTCTTTTTCTATATCTAATTCGGAATCTTGAATTGCCTCTGAAGAAGCGACTAATGCATATTGTGCAAACTTATCAAGTTTTCTCGCTTCTTTTCGGTCAAGAAAATCATTAACGTTGAAGTTTTTTATTTCACAGGCAAATTGTGTTTTAAATTTTGATGCATCAAAATATGTGATAGGAGCTGCACCGCTAACACCATTTTTCAACCCATTCCAATATTCATCAATAGTATTTCCTATGGGGGTTAGTGCTCCTAAACCTGTGACAACAACTCGCCTTAATTCCATATTGTGAATGAATAAATTGATTGTTTGGTAAGGTACAAAATTTTACACAGGAAAGAAATACTTAAGCGCATCTCCTTCCTGTGTTTATAAGGTCTTACTTATTTTGCTTCTTCAATATATTGAATTGCCTGGCCTACTGTAGCAATGTTTTCAGCCTGATCATCAGGGATTTGAATATCAAATTCTTTTTCAAATTCCATGATCAATTCAACAGTGTCTAGTGAATCTGCACCTAAATCGTTTGTGAAGCTTGCTTCCGGTACTACTTCGTTTTCATCTACACCTAGTTTATCTACGATGATAGCCTTTACTCTTGATGCAATGTCTGACATAATTTTTTTGGTTTTAATATTAAATTGTTGGCAAAAATAAAAAACTTTGCTTTAAAACAACGTTTTACATTTTAAAATGTCTTCTTAATTCATTAAAAATTAACGTATCAATATGTATTTTTACCAAATTAATTAAATACTCTAATGCTTTTTTTTAGTTTTTAGATGAAAAAAATTATCCTTTTTGCTTCCGGATCGGGAACCAATGCTGAAAATATTATACGCTATTTTAAGCGCAACCCTTCTGTAGAGATTAGTGCAGTCTTTGCCAATAAAAAAACAGCAAAAGTATTGGAAAGAGCCGATGAACATGGTGTTAGTGCACTTTATTTTAATAAGTTTGCTTTTAATACTATTATTCCCGAAATATTAAAAACACTAAATCCTGATTTAATAGTCCTTGCAGGCTTTTTATGGAAATTCCCAAAAGCAATTATAGCTACTTTCCCAAATAAAATTATAAATATTCACCCTGCATTACTCCCAAAATATGGAGGGAAAGGCATGTATGGCATACATGTTCACAATGCTGTCTGTGCAAATAAAGAGTCCCAAACAGGGATTACAATTCATTTTGTAAATGAAAATTATGATGATGGAGCCATCATTTTTCAAGCTGAAACCAATATTTCACCCTCAGACACGCCTAATGATATTGCCCATAAAGTGCATTTATTGGAACAAAAGCACTTCCCTGTTGTAATTGAAAAACTACTAAATGCCTGATTTTGATGTTTACATATATACCGATGGTGCCTGTAGTGGAAACCCGGGGCCAGGCGGTTATGGGATTATCATGGAATGGGTAGGAAAAAATTATAAGAAAGAGTTCTCTGAAGGATATCAGCTTACTACTAATAACCGAATGGAGTTAATGGCCATAATTGTTGCATTAAGTAAGTTAAAAAATCACAATACAAAGGTTAAAATATTTACTGATTCTAAATACGTTACAAATGCTGTAGAAAAAAGGTGGGTCTTCAAATGGGAAAAAAATGCTTTTAAGGACAAAAAGAATGTTGATTTATGGATCCGGTTTTTAAAACAATATCGAAAACATAATATTTATTTTCAATGGATAAAAGGCCATAATCACCATCCTGAAAATGAACGGTGTGATAAATTAGCGGTACAAGCTTCTAAAAAAAAACTATTATTGATTGACAAAGGGTTTAATAAAGCAGATACACTCTTATAGCAATAAAGTTGAACAAAATATGTTATTTCTTAATACAGTAGCCCCCACATATGAAATTTTACCTGTTTCTTTTAATTACATCTTTCCATGTTTTCAACGGACTTGCTCAAGAATGGAAACTTAAAAAAGACAAAAATGGTATAAAAGTTTATACTAGAACACTTGATTCTACAAAAATTCATGAGTATAAAGCTGTAATGATAATAGATATCCCTATCGAGAAGGTTTATGAGACAATCACCGACGGAGATAACATATGGATATGGAATTATCGAACATCTGCCAGTAAAGTTTTAAAAAAATATGCCGATGGTGAATTTATCTTATGGATGAGCAATAATCTTCCATGGCCTATTCGTGACAGAGACCATATCTCGTTAGTTAAAACAATAACTAACAATAAAGGAGAAGTAAGAATTGACATCCTGCCAAAACCTTCCTACAATTTCCCTGCTAAAAAAGGGGTTATAAGAATTACAAATTTTAAAGGATATTGGCTCATTGTTCCAAAACCGGAAGGTGTAGAGGTTACTCAACAAATGTATGGTGATCCCGAAGGGGCGCTTGCTCCATGGCTGGTAAATACAATGTTATCTAATGGTGCTTATCATTCTTTTTTCAACTTAAAACAACTTCTTGAAAACTAACCTTATATTTGCAAAAAACTTATGTAAATGGGCAAGCTTTTAATTGTTGGCACTGTTGCTTTTGATGCTATTGAAACGCCTTTTGGCAAGACAGATAAAATACTGGGTGGTGCAGGAACTTATATAGGGTTGGCAGCATCTCAGTTTGATGTTAATTCAGCTATTATTTCTGTTGTTGGGGATGATTTCCCGAAAGCATATCTACATATGCTTCAATATCGTGATATAGATACATCAGGAATAGAAATAGTTCCCGGAGGAAAAACCTTTTTTTGGAGCGGAAGATATCACAACGACCTTAATACAAGAGATACATTAGATACACAGCTTAATGTGCTGGCTGATTTTAAACCTATAGTTCCTGAAAAATACAATGATGCTGATGTTTTGATGTTGGGGAATTTACACCCTTCTATACAAAAGGACGTTATAGAACAAATGGAACAACCTCCTAAACTTATTATCCTTGATACTATGAACTTTTGGATGGACAATACATGGGATGAATTAATAGATGTGATTGCCAAAATAGATGTTATTACCATTAATGATGAAGAAGCACGGCAGTTATCGAAAGAGTACTCTTTAGTTAGGGCGGCTCAAAAGATTCATAAAATGGGTCCGGAATATGTGGTGATTAAAAAAGGAGAGCATGGGGCGTTATTATTTCATGACGACAATATTTTCTATGCCCCTGCTTTACCATTGGAAGATGTGTTTGACCCCACAGGTGCAGGAGATACTTTTGCAGGAGGTTTTGCAGGCTACATAGCAAAAACTGAAGACATTTCTTTTGAGAACATGAAAAATGGTGTCATATATGGTTCTACACTTGCCTCCTTCTGTGTGGAAAAGTTTGGAACAGAACGATTAGAAAATTTGTCTCAAGAAGAAGTACAAGATAGGTTGTTGCAATTTAAAGAGCTAACACAATTTGAAATAGAAGTATCATAAACAAATGCCTTGAATATTCAAGGCATTTTTATTCTTAACAGTGCTTATGAGCGATGCTATTAAACATGAATGCGGAATTGCCTTAATAAGGCTTTTAAAACCGCTCGAATTTTATAAAGAAAAATATGGTAGTGCATTTTATGGAATCAATAAAATGTATCTCATGATGGAAAAACAGCACAACAGAGGGCAAGATGGAGCCGGTTTTGCCAGTATAAAAGTCAATATGGATCCTGGGGAGCGCTATATAAGCCGTATACGCTCTAATAAAGCACAACCCATACAGGACATCTTTTCACAAATAAACACCCGGATAAATGATGTGCTAAATACAAACCCGGAGTTTAATAATGATGTAGCTGCTCAGAAAAAAAGCATCCCTTATTTGGGGGAGCTTCTACTGGGACATGTCCGTTATGGAACCTACGGTAAAAACAGTATAGAGAGTGTTCATCCTTTTCTAAGACAGAACAATTGGATGCACAGAAACCTTATTGTCGCAGGGAATTTTAATATGACCAATGTAAGTGAGTTGTTTGAAAATCTTGTAAGTCTGGGACAGCATCCTAAAGAAAAAGCGGATACCATCACCGTTATGGAAAAAATCGGACATTTTTTAGATGATGAAGTTGCAAAGCTATACAAACAGATTAAAAAAGAAGGCCATTCCAAAATTGAGGCTTCCCCACTTATTGCAGAACGGCTCAATATTGCTAAAATACTCAGAAAAGCATCTAAAAATTGGGACGGCGGTTATGCTATGGCCGGTCTTTTAGGACATGGTGATGCTTTTGTTTTACGCGATCCGGCAGGAATTCGGCCTGCATATTACTACAAAGACGATGAAGTTGTTGTCATTGCCTCTGAACGTCCTGCAATACAAACCGTTTTCGATGTGGATTACGATGCTATTCATGAACTTGATCCTGGCAAAGCCATCATTATCAAAAAAACAGGAGAAACTACATTTAAAGAAATACTTCCTCCTCTTGCACGAAAGGCCTGTTCTTTTGAGCGTATCTATTTTTCAAGAGGAAGTGATGCCGAGATTTATAAAGAACGCAAAAACTTAGGTCGTCTTTTATTTCCTAAAATACTAGAGGCTATTGATCATGATATGGAAAATTCTGTATTTTCATACATTCCAAATACTGCCGAAACGTGTTATTATGGAATGGTAAAAGAAGCTCAAAACTACTTGAATAAGAAAAAAGAAGATTTGATCCTTAATGAAGGGGTTAATATTACTAAAGAACGGTTGCGTGAAATTTTAGCACTACGCCCCAGAATTGAGAAAGTAGCTATTAAAGATGTAAAGCTCCGCACATTCATTACAGAAGATACTAGTAGGGATGATTTGGTTACCCATGTTTACGATATAACGTATGGCTCTGTAAAACCTACAGATCATTTGGTTATCATAGATGATAGTATTGTTAGGGGCACTACACTTAAAAAAAGTATTTTAAAAATTTTAGACCGTTTACACCCTAAAAAAATTATTGTAGTTTCTTCTGCACCTCAAATACGATATCCCGACTGCTATGGAATAGACATGGCCCGTTTAGAAGATTTAGTCGCGTTCAGGGCTGCACTAGCAATTCATAAAGAAAAAGGTTCGTATGATGTAGTTGAAAATGTGTATTCCAAATGTATTGCTCAGTTAAATAAAGAAGATGCTGAAATCATAAATCATGTAAAAGATATATATAGCCCGTTTTCCGATGAGGAGCTCTCTGCCAAAATTGCTGAACTTCTGACGCCTGAATCTATCACTGCTAAAATTAATATCATTTTTCAGTCAGTACCTAATCTCCATATAGCTTGTCCTAATAATTTAGGGGACTGGTACTTTACAGGTGACTATCCTACCCCCGGTGGCAATAGAGTCGTCAATAAAGCGTTTATTAACTTCTATGAAGGGAAAAAAGAACGTGCATATTAAAGTTGAAATGTGTATTTCATCGGATAAACATGTATTTTACCTGAATAATTATACCTGTATACATCGTTAGCATACTTTTATATCACCATAGCATAAGTAGGTTAAGTTCATGGTAAGATTTGGGGCAAAAAAAGGTGGAGCAATCCGCCTTTTTTATTTATAAGCAATTTTTTTACTTCTCTTCTTTTTATATTACATTCCTGATTTTAACTATTTAAAAAGTTTAACAGAATATTATTTGTTTTTCTGTTTAATTTTAAAAATAATCGTATATTTGTACTACCATAGCGTAAGTTAGGTTAAGTTCATGGTAAGATTTGGGGCAAAAAAGGTGGAGCAATCCACCTTTTTTATTTTACTATTGTGTAGTTCATCTATTCATCTGATAAATTTGTAGTTACACCTAATATATTTTCACAGTTTTCAAATACGATTTATGTTTGTATCACCATAGCATAAGTAGGTTAAGTTCATGGTAAGATTTGGGGCAAAAAAAGGTGGACAAAATCCACCTTTTTTATTTTACAATATCTAAAAACTAAATCGCTATTTGTTTGCTATATATAGTTCCTCTACTTTATTCCAATTGATCACATTGTAAAAAGCAGTAATATAATCCGGCCTCCTGTTCTGATAATGTAAATAATAAGCATGTTCCCATACATCAATTCCTAATATTGGAAACCCTCCACAACCTATACCCGGCATTAAAGGATTGTCTTGATTTGCTGTGGAACAAATCTCTACTTTTCCACCTTTGTGTGCACACAACCATGCCCATCCTGATCCAAAACGCGTAGCCGCAGCCTTAGAAAAAGCTTCTTTAAAGCCTTCAAAAGAACCATAAGAATTGTTGATTGCAGTTGCCAGCTCACCGGAAGGCACCCCACCTCCCTCAGGAGACATAATTTCCCAAAACAAACAATGGTTATAGAACCCTCCTCCATTATTTCTAACAGCAGTATTGTTCATGTCTAATCCTGAAAGGATTGCTTCTATTGATTTTCCCTCAAGAGGTGTCCCTGATATTGCATTGTTTAGATTTGTAGTGTAGCCATTATGATGCTTTGTATGATGTATTTCCATGGTACGTGCATCTACATGTGGTTCTAAAGCGTCATATTTATAGAGTAATTTTGGTAATTCAAATGCCATAATATTTTGTTTTTTAATGTTAGTATTTTTATTGTTGTTCAAATTTAAAGATTCTATTAGAATTATTTCTCGCGAACTCATAGAGTTTCATTATTTTGGTATAAAATTTAGCTTTGAGCAATATTCCTTTTAAAATATACAATGCATCAGCTGGTTCTGGAAAAACTTATGTGCTTGTAAAAACATACCTAACATTATTATTACAAAATCCCGAAAAAGATATTTTTAAGCATGTCCTAGCTATCACATTTACTAATAAAGCCGTAAATGAGATGAAAGAACGAATTATTAAAAATCTTAAAAATATTACACCCCCTTCTAATACAAACACGTCAACAGAACTTTCAGACTCTTTAAGTGAAGTGCTCCAAATAACTCCCGAAATACTTCAGGACAGGGCTTCAAAAGTATTAAAGCGAATTTTGCATAATTATGCATTTTTTGATGTAATAACAATAGATAAATTCAACCATCGTTTACTTCGGGCCTTTGCATATGATCTAAAACTTCCCATGAATTTTGATGTGGCACTGGATGTTGAACTCCTGCTTCAAGAAGCCGTTGATAATCTGATATACACAGCTGGAGAAGATGATGCAGTTACACAAATATTAGTTGACTATGCCATTGAAAAAACTGATGATGACAAAAGTTGGGATATCGCTTATGATCTAAACAAAGTTGCCAAATTATTATTGGAAGAAAACCATAACGAACATATAGAGCAACTAAAAAATTATTCATTATCAGATTTCATACAATTAAAAAAGTTACTGCAAAATGCTATTCAAAAACAAATAACTATATTAAAAAAACAAGCCCGTAATGTCTTAGATTTAATTACAAATAACCTGTTGGAACCTTCTGATTTTTCTCGTGAAACCCTCCCCAATCATTTTAAAAAAATTGCTGCAGGGGACTTTAACGGTTTATACAACAATTTACTGGAAGAAAACCTTTTGCAAGGAAAAATATATCCAAAATCAACTCCTGAAGAAAAAGCAGTAATTATTGATCGTATTATTCCTCAACTTATAGAGCACTATCAGACTATGAAGAAAGGAGTTTATCAACTTAAATTTCTACAAAACTTTTATAAGAATTGTGTCCCGTTAACCCTTTTAAATGCCATTCAAAATGAATTAGACACGATAAAAGCAGATCAAAATATTCTTTTAATCTCAGAGTTTAATGCCATCCTTTCAAATGTTATTGTTAATGAGCCTGCTCCTTTCATTTATGAGCGAATAGGAGAAAAATATCGTCATTATTTTATTGATGAGTTTCAGGACACCTCTGAAATGCAATGGAAAAACTTAATCCCTCTTATAGGAAATGCCTTGGAAGGTGAAATTTCTTCGGGTGAAAGAGGGTCTTTATTGATTGTAGGAGATGCTAAGCAAGCTATATATCGATGGCGCGGGGGAAAAGCAGAACAGTTTATTGATTTATATAACTGTAATAACCCATTCCAAACAGAAAAAGAGGTTACATCACTGCCCATAAATTATCGAAGCAAAGATGAAATTGTCCAATTTAACAATTCTTTTTTTCAACATATTTCACAATTTTTAACCAATGACAATTACAAGGACTTATATTTAAATAAAAGTACTCAAAAAACGAATGGAAATCCTGGTGGGTATATACACATTGATTTCATAGATCCCCTTATAGTATCAGATAAAAAAGAAATGCTCCAACAATATGTAGAGACTGTTATAACTCACATTCAACAATTAATCGATGATGGCTATCAGTATAGTGATATCTGTATTCTTACCCGAAAAAAGAAGCACGGGTTAATTGTTGCTGACTTTTTGTCAAAAAATCAGGTTCCTATTATTTCTTCTGAGTCTTTATTGCTCAAAAACAGCCCTAAAATTGATTTTCTAATCCAGCTCATTCTATATTCTTTGCAACCTGAAAACAAAGAAACACAAATGTCATTGCTTCATTTTATCGCAATGAAAAAACAAATTGATGATAAGGATGCTTTTTTTAAAACATTTTTGGACAACCTTGAGCAATTGTTCCTGGATTATTCATTCCGAACAGCACTGTTCATGCGTTTATCATTGTTAGATGCTTTGGAATATACTATCAATTGTTTCGAATTGAGTGATGAATCGGATGCTTATTTACAATATTTTTTAGATGAAGTACTAGATTTCAGTTTTAAAAATCATTCAAGTTTCACTGACTTTATTGCTTATTGGGAAAAGAAAAAAGATACTTTAAGCATTGTTTCACCTCAAGAAACTAATGCGGTACAAATCATGACCATACATAAAGCCAAAGGACTAGAGTTCTCAGTTGTTATTTATCCGTTTGCAGACACCTATATTTATGAAGAACAAGACCCAAAAATATGGCTTCCCGTAGAAAAAGAACAATGGGGCATTGATAATGCGTTATTTTCTAAAAATAAAGACTTTTCTTTTTTCAATAACAGTGCAAAAACCCTCTACGAAGATGCGCAATCAAAATTAGAACTTGATCAGATTAACATTTTGTATGTTGCATTAACTCGGGCTGTTGAACGTTTGTATATCATATCCAAAAAAGATATTAAAAGAAATGGTGAAGAAAACACCAATACTTTTTCAGGTCTTTTTATTAATTATTTAAAAGTTAAGGCTCTTTGGAATGATGAAAAATTGCATTATTCGATAGGAAAAAAGTTAAATAAAAGCACTCTTACTTCAAGAACACATAATACAATAATCCCTTTTATCAGTAATCAGTCTGGGGAAAGTCCTTTTAAAATTGTTACTAAATCCGGCTCTCTATGGGCCGCCTCTAAAGAAAAGACTATTGAAAAAGGGAATGTTTATCATTTGTTGCTCTCACAGATTATTTACGCTGAAGATGTAAGTGTTATTATAGAAAAGAATGTTCTTAATGGGACATTAGCGACAGAAGATAAGATTACTATAGCATCGAATCTGAAGAATATAGTTACCCATCCTGAATTAAAAGTATATTTTTCTGCTAATTATACCATTCATAATGAACGCGAAATTTTTACTGCTGATGGTATTATTCTACGGCCTGACAGATTAGTATTTGATGATAAGCACAATAATGTTATTATTATTGACTATAAAACAGGAAGCCATCATATTTCACATGAAGAACAAATACAACGTTATGGGAGTATACTAAAGGAAATTGGTTTTAAAGTAACTGCCAAAATCCTTGTTTACATAAATGAGAGCATACATGTTCAAAAACTGTAATCTAAAGTTTAAAGTTTAATATTTTTGTAAAAAACAATTTATGTACGGAAAAATAAAAGAACATCTTCAATCTGAATTAGAAGAAATAAAAAAAAGTGGGTTATATAAAAAAGAGCGGATCATCATATCTCCTCAAGATGCTATTATAAAAATTGCAACCGGTCAAGAAGTCATTAATTTTTGTGCCAATAATTATCTAGGGCTTTCATCACACCCTGAAGTTATCCAAGCTGCTAAGGATGCCATGGATTCTCATGGATATGGAATGTCTTCTGTCCGATTTATCTGTGGCACCCAAGATATTCACAAAGAGCTGGAAAAAAGAATTGCTGATTTTTATCAAACAGAAGATACCATTCTCTACGCTGCTGCATTTGATGCCAACGGAGGAGTTTTCGAGCCTTTATTCACAGCTGAAGATGCCATTATATCTGACTCTTTAAACCATGCTTCCATTATTGATGGTGTTCGTCTGTGTAAAGCCAAAAGATATCGTTATCAAAATAATGATATGGATGATTTGGAAAAACAATTGAAATTAGCCAATCAAGATAATACACGATTTAAAATAATTGTTACTGATGGGGTTTTCTCAATGGATGGGTTAGTGGCCCCATTGGACAAAATATGTGATTTGGCAGATAAATACGATGCATTGGTAATGGTGGATGAATGTCATGCTGCCGGATTTATAGGAAAAACTGGTAGAGGAACATTAGAAGAAAAAAATGTTATGGGGCGTGTCGATATCATCACAGGAACATTAGGGAAAGCATTAGGAGGTGCTATGGGAGGCTATACAACAGGCAAAAAAGAAATTATAGAAGTGCTACGCCAACGCTCTAGACCTTATCTGTTTTCCAATTCATTAGCCCCGGCAATAGTAGGTGCTTCAATTAAGGTTTTTGATATATTATCAAATAACACTTCTCTGAGAGATAAACTTCAGTGGAATACTGACTACTTTAAAAAAGGAATCAAAGCCGCTGGCTTTGATATTATTGATGGTAACTCTGCCATTATTCCAGTGATGCTTTATGACGCTGAGTTATCTCAAACCATGGCAGATATGTTGTTAGAAAAAGGGATTTATGTCATTGGGTTCTTCTATCCTGTTGTCCCTAAAGGAAAGGCTAGGATTAGGGTTCAGCTCTCAGCAGCGCATGAAAAAGAGCACCTAGATAAAGCTATTGAAGCTTTTATTTCGGCAGGAAATCGCCTTAACGTTATTTAAACACTGTTTTAATTTCATTAAAAAATCAAAAAAATTAATATATTTGTTTTTGTTAATAAATTTTAACAACTTACATTTGTCGTTAATTAACACTTAAAATTAAATAATAAACATGAAACATCTTAGCAAATTTCTAATTGCTTCTTTGCTTTTTGTAGGGTTAAGCAACTTACAAGCACAAGATCAGAATAATCCTTGGTTGATAAGTTTTGGCATCAATGCTATAGATTTATATCCTACCAATCATCCAGCAACAGGAAACTGGTTTGATGAATATTTCAATGTGGAAGATCACTGGAATTATCTTCCCACAGTTTCGGCAATATCAGTATCTAGATATATTGGAGATGGTTTTTCTATTGGTGCTCGTGCAACAATAAATAAAATTGAAAAAATAGGAGACACAAGTATTGATAACTTAAGCTACTTTAGTGTTGACGCTAATCTTAAATATAGCTTTAATGAATTTCTAAATTTAGGTAAATTTGATCCTTTTGCAGAAATTGGAGGTGGTTCAATATGGCTAGGTGAAGAAAGTTCTAGAATCACTCTTAATGGAGGTTTAGGTTTTAATTATTGGTTTACTGAAAATGTTGGATTAACTGTGCAATCTACGTACAAGCATACTTTTCAACAAGCTGTAGTACTCCCTCATTTCCAACATGTATTTGGTGTCAGCTTCAAATTTGGAGGTGTTGACACGGATAAAGATGGGATATTTGATGACGATGATGCTTGCCCAGAAGTTCCTGGACTTCCAGAATTTAACGGGTGCCCTGATTCTGATGGTGATGGCATAGAAGACAGTAAAGATGCTTGCCCCAACGAGGCTGGCCTTGCTGAACTAAACGGATGCCCTGATTCTGATGGTGATGGTATTGCTGATAAAGATGATGCTTGCCCAAATGAAGCTGGTCTTCCTGCTTTAAATGGATGTCCTGACGCTGACGGTGATGGTGTTGCTGATAAAGATGACAACTGTCCCAATGAAGCTGGTCCAAAAGCAAACAGAGGATGTCCATATCCTGATAGAGATAATGATGGTGTTCTTGATAAAGATGATGCTTGTCCTGATTTAGCTGGTACTGTAGCGAACCAAGGTTGTCCAGAAATTACTGAAGAAGTTCAAAAACAACTTAATGAATATGCAAGAACTATTTTATTTGACACAGGAAAATCTTCTATCAAAGATGAATCTGAAGCAGTATTAAAAGATATCATTGCTATTCTTAATGAGTATCCTAATTCCAAATTTACTGTAGAAGGCCATACGGATAGTGTTGGTAGTGAAAAACTTAATCAACGATTATCTGATTCAAGAGCAAACTCAGTAAAAGAATATTTAATTGCAAACGGTGTTGATGCCTTTAGGTTATCTGCCCTAGGTTATGGTGAATCTAAGCCTATTGCTTCCAATGCTACCAGAGCTGGAAGAGCACAAAACAGAAGAGTTGAGATAAACCTAGTTAAGAATTAATTTAACTATATATAATAATTCACAAAAAACGCTCAGATATCTGAGCGTTTTTTTATTTTTAAAATATGAAGCCTTTTTTAAACGAAATTGCTGAAGAGGTATATGCAAACTATGCCAATCGTTTAAGCTCAATAACCTTCATACTACCCAGTAAAAGAGCTGGGTTGTTTTTTAAAAATGCCCTGCTAAATCAAAATACACAAACAATTTTAGCTCCTAAGATTTACAGTATTGAGGAGTTTATTCAAGAGTTATCGGGAATTATACTACCCCAAAACTTAACTTTGCTTTTTGAACTTTATAATATTTATAGGCGTACTCATAAAAATGATCCTATTGAGGATTTTTATGCCTTTTCCAAATGGGGCACTACTTTAATACATGACTTTAATGAGATTGATCGGCATTTAATTTCAAACGATCAACTATTTTCATATTTATCTTCCCTTAAAAAACTTGACCAATGGGGAATGGGAAAAGATCAAACAGCGTTACAAAAAAATTATCTCCGCTTTTTTGAAAACCTGAAATGTTACTATGATGATTATAAAAAACTGCTCTTAAAAAAGAAAATAGGCTATCAAGGTCTACTTTACAGGCAGGCTGTTAATAATTTAGAAAAATACATCCATAATAATACTGAAAAAAAACATTTATTTATTGGCTTTAATGCACTAAATAATGCTGAGTCTAAAATCATTCAATCATTATTAGATGCTTCATTAGCAGAAATTTATTGGGACTGTGACAACCACTTTCTTGACGATAAGGAGCACGATGCTAGTTTTTTCATACGAAGTTATCTCCGTTCATGGAGCTATTATCAAAAAAATCCACTTAAACACATTTCCAATCATTTTCAGGAAGAAAAAAACATTCAGATAATTGGTGTTTCCAAAAATATTGGGCAGGCAAAATACATTGGCAATCTATTAAAAAAGATTCAAGAAGGCGATCTATCAATAAAAAATACCGCAGTGATTTTAGGAAATGAAAATTTATTGCCTGCTGTTTTAAATAGCATTCCAGCGACTATTCCTTCGGTAAATATTACAAGCGGCCTCTCTTTGTATAATACATCAATAGCTGCATTTTTTAATATGTTTTTTGAGTTGCTTGAGAAAAAAAACAATAACGGATGGTATTATAAAAATGTTCTTTCCATATTATCTCATCCTATTTTTTCATTGCTTTTCGAGTTTAAAAAAATAAATTTTGCTCGTTCATTAATTAAAAATATCCATCGAGAAAACAGTATTTATGTCAGTATTAATTTCATAGAAAATAACATTCCTAAGGAGTTAGGCGAAATTGTAAAAACAATATTTAATACAGATAATTCTGTTCGAAACACTATCTTAAATTGCCTTAAAATCATCTCAAGATTAAAAGAAATGTATCAAATACGCAACGATAGACTATCGTTAGAATATTTATATCGGTTTCATCAGGTTTTTAATCAACTACACGTGCTGAATGAACAAAATCAGATTATTCTCCATATAAAAGCTCTAAAAGGCTTATATAAAGAGCTTTTAATTAAAGAGCGGATCGATTTTCAAGGACAGCCATTAGAAGGGTTACAGATCATGGGGTTGCTTGAAAGTCGAAATCTAGACTTTGAAACTATTATCATTTCATCGGTTAATGAGGGTATCCTTCCGGCAGGAAAAAAAGAACAATCTTTTATTCCCTTTGATGTAAAGAAAGCCTTTGGCTTACCTACATACAAAGAAAAAGATGCTATTTACACTTATCACTTTTATAGAGTCTTACAAAGGGCCAAAAATATTTTTCTTATATACAACACAGAGCCTGATACACTTGAAGGTGGAGAAAAAAGTCGATTTTTGCTACAATTAATAAATAACAATGTTCCTGCGCACCATATAAAAGAAATTATTGCAAGCCCTATAACTCCCCCGATCATTTCTGCGCTAAAAGAAGTTAAAAAAACCCATACTGTTCTAAAAAAATTACAAACAATTGTAAAAGAGGGCTTTTCTCCTACCTCTCTAACTAATTACATCAGAAATCCCATTGATTTCTATCATCAAGTCATATTAGGAATCCAAAGCGAAGAAGAAATAGAAGAAACACTAGCGGCAAATACCTTAGGAACTATCATACATGATACACTTGAAGCATTATATAAGCCTCTGGAAGGACAGCTGTTAAGTGTTGAATTGCTTGATGATATGAGCTCTAAAGTTAGAAACTTAATTGATAAAAACTTTCAGAAAATATATCCTGCTGAAGCATACGCCAAAGGGAAAAATTTAATTGCTTATAATGTTGCTATTAAGCATATAGAGCGCTTTCTAAATATGGAGAAAAAAGATTTAGAGAAGGGAGCCTCTATAAAAATATTACATATTGAAAGCAAATTTAAAATACGTTTGCCTATCCTTGAATTGGACTTTCCTGTATATCTAAAAGGAAAAGTAGATCGTATTGATGAGAAAAATGGAGTAATTCGTATTATCGATTATAAAACAGGCAGTGTATCACAGAATGATCTGGAAATTACAGATTGGGACTTATTAAGGTCTGATTATAGATATAGCAAAGCTTTTCAGGTACTTGCTTATGCTTACATGTTCCATGAAAAAATGCCTCATGAAACTGTTGAGGGGGGAATTCTTTCTTTCAAAAATCTTAATAGTGGTTTTTTGAAGTTTGCTACAAAAACCTCTTCTAAAAGTAGAATAAAAAACACCCTTATAGTAGACGAAACATATATAGAATTTATGGCTTCTTTAAAAAGTCTTATTCTTGAGATATTTAATCCTGATATTCCATTTATTGAAAAAGAAACAACAGCATGATTATAAAAAAGAATATTGTTATAGAAGGAGCTCATAAACGATCATTCCTTTTAGATGTTTTCCTAAAAAATAATTCCTCTTCTTTACCTCTTGTTATTTTTTGTCATGGATATAAAGGTTTTAAAGACTGGGGATGCTGGGATTTAGTAGCACAAAGATTTGCAGCTGCTGATTATTGTTTTATAAAATTCAATTTTTCCCATAATGGAGGAACTGTAGAAAATCCTATTGATTTTCCAGATTTAAATGCTTTTGCAGAAAACAATTATATAAAAGAATTGACCGATTTAGATGTTGTTATTAATTGGCTATGCAGTACTGAATTTCCTTTTGCAGCCCATATTAATACTTCTAATATTTCATTAATCGGACATTCTAGGGGCGGAGGTATTGTTACCATAAAAGCTGCTGAAGATCACAAAATCAAAAATATAGTTTCATGGGCAGGTGTTAGCGATTATTCTACCCGATTTCCTAAAGGGGAAAAATTAGCCGAATGGAAGGAGTTAGGAGTAATGTATGTAGAAAACGCCCGAACAAAACAACAAATGCCCCACAATTACCAGTTTTATGAAAACTTCAAAGCCAATGAGTCCCGATTAAATATTCAAAGTGCTTCAGAAAAATTAAACATCCCCCACTTAATTATTCATGGTAATACTGACAACTCAGTATCTATTAATGAAGCTAAAGCGCTCCACCGATGGAACTCCAAAAGTGAATTATGTATTATACAAAGAGCAAACCATGTATTTGGGGGAAACCATCCTTGGAAAAACAAAAACTTGCCGGATGCTTTAGGGCAAGTAGTTGAAAAAACAATCGATTTCTTAAAATAAAAGTGGAGCATATCGGATTCGAACCGATGACCTCTACGCTGCCAGCGTAGCGCTCTAGCCAGCTGAGCTAATGCCCCTTTATAATTTCCCTATGAGTACCAATAGTGGAATACTGCAATGAAACTCACGCTTCAAAATTATATTTTTTTCCCAAAGTTTGGTAAAAAATCCTCTTTTTCTTCTAAAAACACACAATATATCTGGATGGTGTTCTTGAAAATGCTCCAAAACCCCTTGAAAAGTAGTTGCATTTTCTGTTGTAGTCAATTTGTTGCTCAATGCTTTTAATTCAGGTGCTAAGATTAAATCTTTTTCTTTAAGCTTCGGAGTTTTTACAAGAAGTAAGCTTATCTGTGCGTTAAAAGCTTCCCGAATTTCTTTCAATGGTTTTAATACATTTTCCCGTTTCAATATGCCAGACCTAAAAGCCGTTAATATTGAAGAAGGCTCTTTAAACCCGTATCCTCCCGGAACTATCATTAGTGGAATTTCTGTTTGCTTAACGATACTTCCTGATACAGTATCCAGAAAAACTTCTTCTTTTATGTTGCTGTTAGATTCTATTATCACCAAGTCTATGGCTAATTCTTCAGAAAGGTTCTTTATGAGGTCTATTATATTCCCTTTTGCTGTAACTGTAGCGACATCAACACTACGCTTGTCAACTTTACTTAAACAGGTCTTTAAATATGTTTTTGTTTCTTCTTCTATAATCTCATCTATATTTTGCATCCTACCTGCCCGGGATATCACATTGTAATCTCCCAAAACATATACACGAGCATTAAAATATGCTGCAAAATCAATTGCGTATTGTATTGTACTCTCCGGGGTTTTTGATGCACCTACAGGTACGAGAATATTTTTCATCCGTAAATATCTTTCTTTACTTTTACAGGCTCAAAAGTACGCAAAAAGGTGCAATAATAGATGAAAATTCGATTAGCTGAAAAAAACGATTTGAATGCCTTAGTATCCATAGCCCGTTCGTGTGACAGCTATATGCGCTCAAAAGGCATTTTTCAATGGACTGATGATTATCCTTCATTAGAAGCTTTCGAAAACGACCTTAAAAGACATGAATTATATATATTGGAGTTTAATAATAGTATTATTGGGTGTATTACGGTTTCTACTTATATGGACAACGTATATCAACCTGTTAAATGGTTAACTCCCAATTATAAGAACATATACATTCATCGACTTGCTATTCAACCAAAAGAACAAGGCAAAGGCTATGCACAAAAACTCATGAACTACGCAGAAAAGTATGCAATCACAAATGGATTTCAATCTATACGATTAGATACTTTTAGCAAAAACCCTAAGAATTGTGCTTTTTATGAAACCAGAGGGTACACCCGGCTAGAAGAAATATACTTTCCCTTGCAAAGTGAGTATCCATTCTATTGTTATGAATTGATCTTAACCGAAAATATTTTTTCTTCTCTATGAGCAAAACAACGCTTCATAAAGTCTCTTTCAAAGAAATCAATTCATTAGCTATTCCGGCTATCATTGCGGGAATTGCCGAACCATTGATCTCCCTTACAGATATTGCTATCATCGGAAATGTTGATAAAAACCCTGTAGAAGCCTTGGCTGCTGCTGGGATTGTAGGCTCTTTCCTTTCTGCCATCGTATGGATTGTTGCGCAAACAAAAACAGCCATTTCTGCCATCGTTTCACAACACCTAGGGGCTAATCGGCTACATGCTGTAAAAACATTAGTGCCCCAAGCAATTATATTTAATCTTTTGTTAGGAGTCATTATCTATATTTCAACCGCTTGGTTTTCACATGTTATTTTTAAAGCCTATAACGCAGAAGGGCTTATCCTCACGTATGCCAAAGAATATTATCAAATACGGGCTTTTGGCTACCCTGTTACGCTAGTTACCTTTGCTGTTTTTGGGGTGTTCAGGGGGCTTCAAAACACCTATTGGGCAATGAAAGCCAGCTTGGCAGGTGCCATAACCAATGTTGTTCTAGATTATCTTTTGGTTTACGGAGTAGGTGATTTCATTCCTGCCATGCACCTCAAAGGGGCTGCTTATGCAAGTGTTGTTTCACAATTGTTGATGCTGATAATTGCGCTGTATTTCTTTTTTAAGAAAACCCCGTTTGGGCTAAAAATCCGTTTCAAGCCTAATCCGCAAATAAAGCCTCTTTTTTTAATGAGCCTCAATCTCTTTATAAGAACTGCGGCACTTAATTTTGCCATATATCTTGCCAATGCATATGCTACTGATTATGGAAAAAATTACATTGCTGCACAAAGTGTCTTAATGAATATTTGGTTGTTTTTTGCCTTCTTTGTGGATGGGTATGCGAATGCCGGAAATGCTATTTCAGGAAAGCTTTTGGGCGCTAAAGCATATAAAAAACTATGGCTTTTGAGTATTGATATTAGTAAATATGCCATTTTTATTGCATTCTTTTTAATTATTATATGCAGCATTTTCTATCACTCCATAGGCATTCTTTTTAATAAAGACGAAGGTGTACTGAATCTTTTTTATACTACTTTTTGGATTGTTCTGGCCATGCAGCCTATTAATGCAATCGCTTTTGTGTTTGATGGTATCTTTAAAGGGCTGGGAGAAGCCCGGTACCTTAGAAATTTGCTCCTTGTGGCTACCTTTATAGGGTTTGTGCCCGTCCTTTTGATAGGTGACTATTTTGATTTGAAACTTTATGCCGTATGGATGGCTTTTATTATATGGATGATTATCCGTAGTGGTGGATTGATACTGAAGTTTAGAAAGAAATATCTAAAAACCATCGATTAGATTTATTATTTTTGAAGAAATCACTATAAAAATGACCAACTGGCCCAACGGAAGTTTATACACTCACATCCAGAACAAAATAGCCACTATAGAATTTGGGCACCCGGCGAGTAATTCATTCCCGTCTGAATTATTGGAGCGGCTTACCAAAGAACTCAACAAACTATCTAAAGACACCTTTGTAAATGTCATTGTTTTAAAAAGCGAAGGCGATAAAGCATTTTGTGCGGGCGCATCTTTTAATGAATTGATTTCCATAACCAACATTGAAGAAGGAAAAACTTTTTTTAGTGGGTTTGCCAATGTAATCAATGCTATGCGCAAATGTGGTAAAATCATTATAGGGCGCATTCAGGGAAAAGTTGTAGGAGGGGGTGTTGGGCTGGCCGCAGCATGTGATTATTCATTAGCTACAATAGATGCTTCCATCAAACTTTCTGAGCTTACTATTGGTATTGGCCCATTTGTAATAGCCCCTGCCGTGGAGCATAAAATAGGGATCGCTGCTTTTGCTGAGCTTTCTTTGGCTGCTGATGAATGGAAAAATGCCTATTGGGCAAAAGAAAAAGGGCTTTATGCAAAGGTATATGAAACAATATCAGAATTAGACCGCGAAGTAGAAGCCCTTTCAGAAAAATTAGCTTCTTATAACCCTGAAGCACTTATTGAACTAAAAAAGATTCTTTGGGAAGGCACCGATCAATGGGATACTTTACTTGCTAAAAGAACAGAAATATCAGGAAAGCTTGTGCTTTCTGATGTTACAAAAAATGCTTTAGAAAAATTTAAAAAGTAATTCGTCATATCTTTGCGTAAAGCTGTCTACAGATGAGTACTATTCGTATTACCAAACAATTCAATTTCGAAACCGGCCATGCACTGTACGGTTATGATGGAAAATGTAGAAATGTGCACGGGCATAGTTATAAACTTTCTGTAACGGTTATCGGATCGCCTATTTCTGATATTAATCATGTAAAATATGGAATGGTCATTGATTTCAGCGACCTCAAAAAAATTGTCAAAGAAGAAATTGTAGATGTTTTTGACCACGCTACCGTTTTTAATAAAAATACCCCCCATATAGAGCTTGCCAATGAATTGAAAGAACGTGGGCATCAAGTTATTTTAGCTAACTACCAGCCTACCAGTGAAAATATGGTGATTGATTTCGCCATAAAAATTAAAGCCCGATTGCCTGAAAATATCCAGCTTTATTCTTTAAAACTACAGGAAACTGAAACCTCCTTTGCCGAATGGTTTGCAACCGACAACTAGAAAATAATATACACCATAAACAGAAAAATGGACATCCCTAAAGGCAAAAAAATATACTTCGCTTCCGACAACCACCTCGGGGCACCTTCCCGTATGCAAAGCCTCGAACGGGAAAAAAAATTTGTACAATGGCTTGATGAGGTAAAGCAAGACGCTGCCGCCATTTTTTTGTTAGGAGATTTGTTTGATTTTTGGTTTGAGTACAAAACTGTTGTTCCAAAAGGGTTTACTAGGACTTTAGGGAAACTGGCCGAAATAACCGACTCCGGCATCCCCATTTATTACTTTGTAGGTAACCATGATTTATGGATGAACGGCTATTTTGAAGAAGAACTGAACATTCCTGTGTATCACAAACCTCAAGAATATACTTTTAACAACAAATCTTTTTATATTGGCCATGGTGATGGCCTAGGCCCAGGGGATAAAGGTTATAAACGCATGAAAAAAGTATTTACCAATCCCTTGTCAAAATGGCTTTTTAAATGGCTGCACCCCGATTGGGGTGTTCGGCTAGCACAATACCTTTCTGTTAAAAACAAATTGATTTCCGGCGATGAAGACATAAAATTCCTTGGTGAAGAAAACGAATGGTTGGCACAATACAGCAAACGCAAATTAGAAAGTAAGCATTACGACTATTTCATTTTTGGACACCGTCACCTGCCATTGGAAATCCCTGTAGGGGAACGTTCAAAATATGTGAATTTGGGGGATTGGATACGCTATTTTACATATGGCGTTTTTGAGGACGATGAACTTCTTTTAAAAAAATATGGTGAATAAGTTATTTCATAAAAACAACCTTTCGGTTACCCCATATTTTATTCTCTTTGTGATCCTTGTTGCTTTTCAGTCATGTTTTCGACTAAGGACATCCGATAAAAAATCTATGGAATTGTTTAACGAAAGGCAGATAGAAAACCGCATCGATTATTTCTCCCCTTCCAATTACGATTATAAAATCCGGGTTGTAAATACTTCATCAAAAAAGGTTGATACTGCGATTGTTTTTATTCATGGAGCCCCCGGATCAGCCGATTCTTTTTATCGTTATTTAAGTGACTCTTTATTGTTAGAAAAAGCACATCTGTATGCAATTGACCGTCCGGGATATGGTTATTCAAATTTCGGAAAACCTTTAACATCTATTGAGGAACAGACCCGTATTATCTCTAATGTCATTGACAGCCTTCCGCAGCATTACGTATTGGTAGTGGGCCATTCCTATGGCGGGCCTATTGCCGCTTACTCTAGCCTTTTTTCTGATAAAGTAAAAAGTGTTATGATGTTGGCCCCTGCCATCGACCCTGAAAATGAAAAAATCTTTTGGTTTGCCAATATCTCCAAATGGAAATTGACCAAATGGATGGTCCCGGGAGCGCTCTGTGTAGCCGGAGAAGAAAAATTTACGCATGTAGAAGAGCTTAAAAAGGTGAAAAATGTATGGCCCTCCGTTAATGTCCCTATAGTGCACATGCATGGAAAAAAAGATAATATTGTGCCCTTTGAGAATGTTCCCTTCTCAAAGGAAAATTTCAATGAGGAGCACCTCAAGGTAATAGAACTCCCACTAGAAAACCATTTTATCCCCTGGACACAGCATGCCCTAATTGTAGATGAGATTTTAGAACTTCTAGAGAAATAAATACCTTCTCTTGTAGTAGAGTTTCTCAAAAGTCGTAAAAACATCAAATTTGTCATATTGAGCGCAGTCGAAAATTATATATCATTGACAATAAAATATTTCGACTGCGCTCAAGTTGACAGCAAAAATTACTTTTGAGGTTCCCTTCTCTTATTCTCTTAAATCTTTAACCTTCAACTGCAAATCAACTTTCCCGTTCCATTCATTTTCATCTATGGAATAGACCGCGCTGAATTCTTTTTTGTTTTGAACAAGCGTTAATTTTTCACCTAAATTAAACCCAATACCATCTATAGAATACTGGGCCCTTCCATCCGAACGCTTAGGCATGTTTTGAAAAACCTTTATTTTTAAATGTTTGCCATACCCTCCCACAACTTTTCCGTATCCGGTATCCCGAAGATTGCGGGTCATAAAAACCGGCGTCATGTTTCCCGGGCCAAAAGGTGCAAATTGTTTCAGGATACGATAAAACTTTGGCGTGATTTCTTTTAACTCAATTTCTATATCTATTGAAATTTCCGGCGTTAGCAATTCCTTGTCAATAGAGGTGGAAACAACTTCCTCAAACCGTTCCTTAAAAGCGTTATATTGTTCTTCTTTCAAGGTAAGCCCTGCTGCATATTTATGTCCGCCAAACTGTTCTAAATACCCTGAACAGGCTTCTATGGCTTCATACACATCAAATCCTTTTACAGAGCGGGCTGATGCTGCCAGTTTTTCCCCCGACTTTGTAAATACCAATGTGGGGCGATAGTGTGTTTCTATAAGACGGGATGCTACAATGCCTATCACCCCTTTATGCCAATGTTCACTATAAACCACAGAAGTACAGCCATGTTGCTCCTTGTTTTCTTCGATTTGAAGCAACGCCTCTTTGGTTATCTGTTCGTCCAAGTCTTTCCGGTCTTGATTATACTGCTCTATCGCTTCCGCAAACTGTACTGCAGTATCAAAATTGGTTTCTGTGAGTAAGTCCACAGCATGCTGCCCGTGTTTCATCCTTCCAGCCGCATTGATCCGTGGGGCAATAATAAAAACAACATCAGTTACGGTAAGTTCTTCTTTTTTTATTTGATGTGCAATGGCCGCTATCCCCGGCCTCGGTTGCTCATTGATTTCCTTTAATCCATAATACGCCAATATCCGGTTCTCGCCCGTTATGGGGACAATGTCTGCGGCAATGGCCGTCGCCACCAGATCCAAATAAGGCAATAAATCCTGTATGGTTTTTCCTCGTTTGGTGGCTAAGGCCTGTGTCAGCTTAAACCCTATTCCGCAACCACATAACTCGTCATACGGATAATTGCAATCGTCCCTTTTCGGGTCTAAAATCGCAACGGCTTCCGGCAATGCATTACCCGGTCGGTGGTGATCGCAAATAATAAAATCAATGCCTTTTTCTTTTGCGTATGCTACCTTTTCAATGGCTTTAATGCCACAATCTAACGCAATAATGAGCGACATCCCGTTATCATCTGCAAAATCAATCCCCTGATAGGAAATTCCATACCCCTCGTCATAACGGTCTGGGATATAGGTAGCCACGTTGGGATAAATGGTTTTTAAATATGATGACATCAAAGAGACAGCTGTGGTGCCATCTACATCATAATCCCCAAAAACGAGAATATTCTCTTTGTTTTCTATCGCCTTTTCAATCCGGCTGACCGCTTTGTCCATATCTGTCATCAAAAACGGGTCGTGCAGGTCATCCAGTGACGGCCGAAAGAATTTTTTTGCGGCTTCATAGGTTTCAATCCCCCGCTGTAACAATAAAATGGCAATGGTTTTATCTACCCCTAATTCCTGGGAAAGGGTTTTTATTTTATCGTCATCGGGAATTGGCTTTAATTTCCAACGCATTGTGTAAAATAGGTATTAATCCTCTAACAAAGCACAAAAATGGAAAACTAATTTTGTATTTTGGCTCTTGAATTTTGAAAATTATAAACAAATGCCTTTAGTGACGCCATTATCCTCGGATGCCAATCCGGAAGTGAAAAAATTAGCCGAGTTTTTTAACGAAACCCTTGGGTTTTGTCCCAATAGTGTCCTCACCATGCAAATACGGCCGGAAATAGCCCGGTCGTTCATTAACCTCAACATGGCGGTTATGGAAAATCATGGGCGTGTCTCTTCTGCTTTAAAGCGGATGATTGCCTGGGTAAGCAGTAACGCTACGGGTTGCCGGTACTGCCAGGCACATGCCATTAGAGCGGCGGAGCGTTATGGTGCCGAGCAGGAACAATTGGACAATATTTGGGAATATAAAACACATCCTGCTTTTTCAGAGGCAGAGCGAGCTGCTTTGGATTTTGCTTTAGCTGCTTCACTTGTGCCTAACCAAGTAGATGAAACGACAAAATCCCGGCTTTATGAGCATTGGGATGAAGGGGAAATCGTAGAAATGTTAGGAGTTATTTCCCTGTTCGGGTACCTGAACCGATGGAACGACAGTATGGGCACTACCTTAGAAGATGATGCTATTGAAAGTGGTAAACAATACCTCGACAAAAATGGTTGGGATGTTGGAAAGCATGTGTAGTTGTTTTAGATATGAGAAGTTGGTATTGAGTAGAGAGAAGGGATAACAGTATCTTTGTCATTCCTGCTTTCACAGGAATGACAATTATTTCAATATTTTTTTCACCCGTTCCTGCAACTCTGGGAGCACTTGTTCTTCAAACCAAGGGTTTTTTGTCAACCAAAATCTGTTTCGAGGTGAGGGGTGTGGTAATGGCAAATATTTTGGCATGTACTCTTGAAATGCCCTAACCGTTTCCGTCAAGTTCCTTTTAATATGTTCTTTTAAGTAATAACGCTGTGCATATTGCCCAATTAAAATAACCAATTCTATATTTGGCATTTTTTTGAATAATGGCTCATGCCATTGTGGGGCACATTCCGGTCGGGGTGGCAAATCGCCTGTTTTTCCTTTTCCCGGGTAACAAAACCCCATCGGCATTAATGCTATATTGGTTTCATCATAAAATACCGGGTTGGAAACCCCCAACCATTTACGAAGTTGTCTTCCGCTGGGGTCATCCCACGGGATGCCGGTTTTATGAACGCTCGTTCCGGGTGCCTGTCCTATAATTAGTATTTTCGCTTCAGGATGCGCAGCAACCACCGGGTTTGCGCCTAAAGGCAAGTGTTTTTCACAAAGTGTGCAGGTTTTAATGGTGGTCAGCAGGTTTTGCATAGTATCACTTCTTCCCTCCAACGATGAGGGCAATTTCCCCTTTCGGGGGTTTGTTGGTATAATATTCCAACACTTCTTTTACAGTACCGCGTATGGTTTCTTCATGGAGTTTGGAAAGCTCACGGGAAACAGAAACAGGTCGGTCTTCCCCAAAGTATGTCATGAAATCCCCTAGTGTTTTTATCAACTTGTGTGGCGATTCGTAAAAAATGATGGTTCGAGGTTCTTCTGCTAATTGTTTTAAACGTGTTTGCCGTCCTTTTTTAACCGGCAAAAACCCTTCAAAAACAAATCGGTCATTCGGCAATCCACTGTTCACCAACGCGGGTACAAAAGCCGTTGCTCCCGGCAAACAATCTACCTCAATATCGTTTTCAATACATGCACGGGTGAGTAAAAATCCCGGATCGGAAATTGCTGGGGTGCCGGCATCGCTTATTAAAGCAATCGCTTCACCATTCTGGATTCGCTTTACAATAACATCTACCATTTTGTGCTCATTGTGCATATGGTGGCTTTGCATAGGGGTGGTAATATCAAAATGCTTAAGAAGTTTTCCGCTAGTACGGGTATCTTCTGCCAAAATAATGTCCACTTCCTTTAAAACCCTAATAGCCCTTAGGGTTATGTCTTCCAGATTGCCAATAGGAGTAGGAACAATGTATAGTTTTGACACGCTTTGTAAATTTTTACGATCGGACTTTTTTCCCTAAGAAATAAGAAATCAATAATAGTGGTAAGGCCAAACTCACTGTAAAAATACTATCCTGATATGTGTAATGGGCAGAAAAAGCTAAAACTAAATTAAAAAAGAATCCGGCATACGCCCATTCTTTTAAGGCCTTCCATTTATTAATAAGAATTACTGCTATTCCCAATACCTTGGCCACAGCCAACGGATACACAATATAAGTGGGATACCCATATTGTTGAAAGAAATCTTCAACTCTTTCATAATTGGTAAAATATATCGTTGCCGAATACAAAAATAGAAGTGATATCAGTCCAGTGACTATCCAATAAATAATACGTTGTACCATTTTATATGAAAATATTAATTGAACTTGTATTGTATCAATTCTACCAAACGTTGCTCGTATGTTTCCTTTCCTTTCCAGTTACCATAGTCCGGTTTTATCATGTCATTGATAAAGTGCAATGCTTCTTTTTCATTATCAATGGTATTGAGCTGTGAAACCACCCTGTTAAAATCCTCCGTGCTTCCATTAAAGAGGTGTTTTACAAAAGCAATCCGGTCATTCAGGTCAATGGAGATGCCCTTTTTCAATTTTTGTTGTACCGATATCGGCTTTGATGCTACTTTTTCTTTTTCCACAAACTGGGGCTCAATTTTATAATCTGCCAGGAGATCATCCAGTGAATCCTCTTTGGGCATTTCTGCTACCATATCTTTTATAGTGTCCATCAACGGAGTCACGATATCCTCCTCATGTGGGTTACTTTCCGGCACTCGTTTGTTTTCATCAAGTACAGATGCTGCCAGTTCTTCAAACTTAGCAACTACTTCACTTTTGCCAACCAACGGCTTTAAAGAGCCAAAGTGTTCCTCTACAAACTTTAAAATAGTAAGTTGCTCATACACATTTTTAGCCTCTTTTTGCAATGCTACAATATCTTCCTTTCCTTTTAGTTTTAATATCCTGTGAGCAATGCTAACCAATTCGGATTCTAATTTCTTCTTCATAAGTTTTTAATTTATACCAACAGGCACTCCGCTTTTTTAATAAATTTGTACAGCTTATAGCTATAAACGGGAATGATCCCCGTTTTCGTCTTGAAAAATACAAAATGTTTCTCGAAAATACGGTAAATCATAAAGAACAATTTGGGTGGATCGAAGTAATTTGCGGTTCTATGTTTTCCGGAAAAACTGAAGAGCTCATCCGCAGGCTAAAACGTGCGCAATTTGCCCACCAAAAAGTAGAGATTTTTAAGCCTGCCATTGACAGTCGCTACCATGATGAAATGGTGGTATCGCACGACGCCAATGAAATCCGTTCTACACCCGTTCCTGCTGCTGCCAACATCCGCTTATTGGCTGATAGTTGTGATGTGGTAGGAATTGACGAAGCCCAGTTTTTTGACGATGAAATTGTAGCCGTTTGCAACGATTTGGCCAACAAAGGTATCCGGGTGATTGTTGCCGGACTGGACATGGATTTTAAAGGAAACCCTTTTGGCCCTATGCCGGCACTTATGGCTACGGCCGAATATGTAACCAAAGTACATGCCGTTTGTACCCGTACCGGAAACCTGGCCAATTACAGCTTCCGAAAGTCGAATGATGACAACTTGGTGCTTTTAGGGGAAACTGAAGCTTATGAACCCCTAAGCCGTGCCGCTTTTTTCAAAGCTATGCTCCACGAAAAAGTGCGAAAAATAGATGTAAAAGACCCTGAGGAAATCTCCGGAAAAAACAATAAATAATACGCCTATGCCAATAGCTAATGAGACTGTCTTGGAGATCAACCTCAACCACTTAAAGCATAATTACGAATACTTAAAGTCAAAGTTAAAACCGGAAACCAAATTTTTAGCAGTGGTAAAAGCCTTTGCCTATGGGAGTGATGCCGTTGAAATAGCCCGTTACCTCCAAGATGAACTAAACGTTGATTATTTTGCCGTAGCCTATGTGAATGAAGGTGTTATGTTGCGGAATGCCGGGATCACCGCCCCGATCTTGGTCTTGCATCCTCAAAAGGCGAATCTGGAAATGCTAATTGAACGATGTCTCGAGCCTAGCATCTACTCATTCTACATACTGAACGCTTTTTTGGACGCTGCGGAAAAAAACAAGCAAACCAATTATCCCGTTCACATAAAATTCAATACCGGGCTCAACCGGCTTGGTTTTGAGAGTAGTGAGACCAACTCCCTTGTCTCCATATTAAAAGAGGCCCCACAGGTAAAAGTAACCTCTGTTTTTTCTCATTTGGCAGCCTCGGAAGATCTCAACGAAAAAGATTTTACGCTTGCCCAGATTGAAGAATTTAAAAAAATTGCTGCGCAATTTGAAAGCGAAATAGGCTTCCGGCCAATGCTTCACCTGCTAAATACCTCCGGGATACTTAACTATGCCGCTATTGCGCAATTTGATATGGTTCGAAGCGGTATTGGGCTGTACGGTTTTGGCAATGACCCTAATTACAACCAACATCTAAAACCTATTGCTACCTTAAAAAGTGTTGTCTCGCAGATTCACAACATTGCGCCTAGGGAAAGTGTGGGCTATAACCGGGGGTTTATTGCTTCTGAAAAAATGAAAACCGCTACCATTCCCATAGGTCATGCCGATGGTATTGGACGGCAATACGGAAACGGAAACGGCTTCGTCACCATTCATGGTAAAAAAGCCCCGATTGTTGGCAACGTGTGTATGGACATGCTCATGGTAAACATCACAGATATTCATTGCCACGAAGGCGACGAAGTTATCCTCTTTGGCCAAAACCCCAACGTAGCCACTTTTGCCGCTACGGCAAATACCATTTCTTATGAATTGCTTACTGCTGTTTCCCAACGGGTAAAACGGGTGGTTTTTAAATAATAGTTTTTAAAGTTATGACATATAACCATTGGTTAGCAGCAATTAAAAAATGAATAAAAGAAATATTTGGTTTTTCAGTTGTCTAATTGTGACTTTTTCAACGATTCTACTTTTAGCCACCGGCTCTTTTTTATTGACAGTGGCTATAGATAATTCTAATACTGTACCGCTAGGAAGTTTTATTATTTGGGCTGGAATAATTTCATTTCCGCATACAATATACTGGGGAGTTAAAGAATTAAGGAGGCCTACAAAAAAGTTCAACAAAATTCTAGCGGTATTTCTTAAAATCATAATCACCCTAGCAATTCTTTGGCTGCCATTAGCATATTTACTCGCAGGTAATCTCTCTTTTTCTTTTTCTGAAAAAGAATCATTTCAGGGCGGACAAAATGCAATGAAATGGTTTTGGCGCTTAAGCTATGGAATTGAAATTGGAGCCCTTTTAATCATAGTCATTTATTGTGCTTCATTGCTGTTTATTAAAAAGAAAGCTACTGTCAACAATCTATAAATGGTATTACAATATCTTTTATACTAACCGTAGGCATAGAGAAAAAAATAATGTGCAAAATGACTTATATAGGTAGTCCTTCTAAATTATAGAAAATCCCATTTGATATAGACAGAACAAGGATTAAATAAAAATAAACAATACTTCAGCAATTAAAACTTTATTTTTTATATCAAAAAATCAATAAAAAGGGTAGGGTATTTCTATCTTTAATTGTTATAATTGTAGTCGTTTAATTATTTTCTTTTGAAATCATTAAAAAACAGACACAACCATAATACCTAACCTTAATAAATAAAACTATGTGAAAAACTAACTGACATATCACTATTAAATATTA